>NZ_PSVQ01000012.1:0-78908 GCF_002932395.1 Rathayibacter sp. AY1D9 | reverse complement strand
CTCCTCCTAGAGTGGGGCGGGTGGGTGCTCACCCGCCCCACTCTAGGAGGAGGTGCCGGGGCTCAGGCTCCCTGAGCCACCGCGTCCTCGATCGGGGTGGGACCGGAGACGATCTCCCACGTCTTCGCGATGGAGGTCGGCTGCGCCAGGGCGGCGATCACCGTGGCGGCGACGTCCGCTCGGGGGATGCTCCCCTTCTCGACGGAGGTGCCGAGCGTGATCGTGCCGGTGCCCTCGTCGTCCGTCAGCCCGCCCGGGCGGAGGATCGTGTAGTCGAGGCCGGAGTCGCGCAGTGCCGCGTCGGCGTCGCGCTTGGCCTCGACGTAGGCCTTCCAGCCCTCCTCCGTGTCCTCGGGGAGCGGCTCGTCCACACCGATCGCGCTGACCTGCACGAAGTGCTGGACCCCGACGATCGCGGCGGCCTTCTGGCTGAGGACGGACGCCCCCAGGTCGACGGTGCGCTTGCGCTCCGGGCCCGAGTCGGGTCCGGCTCCGGCGGTGAAGACCATGCCGTCGACGTGGCCCAGCGCCTCGGCGAAGGCCTCGGGCGTCGTGTCCTCGAGGTCGTGCACGAGCGGCTCGCCGCCCAGCCGGACGATGTCCTCGGCGTGATCGGGGTTGCGGATCACTCCGACCGACTCGTGGCCGGCGTCGTAGAGCAGGTGCAGGATCTGCTGCCCCACCTTGCCGTGGGCTCCGATGACGGCGATGCGTGTCATGGACGTTCCTCTCCTCGTCGGGGCGGGTCGCCCCGTGTTCGTGGTCCCCTCCATCCTGCCGCGGCGTCCCTGGACGCCCCCAGGCCTTGACGGCGTCCGGGCGCCGGGCCGTCAGGCGGCGAGGCGGTCGTCGCGTCCGGTGATGGCGAGCAGGCGGCTCTGGAGGGAGGCGGCGTCGTCGACCGGCACGGGCGCGGCGTAGAGGCCGCTCGCGCGCAGGGTCTCCTCCTGGGGTGCGAAGAGCTCCCAGACCGCTGCGACGAGCTCCTCGTCCAGCCGCTCGTCGCTGCCGGTCGCGCGGGCGAGGTCCCAGGCGTGGACGGTCACATCGGCCGTCTGCTCCTGCAGCAGCTCGACGGCGCTGACGGTGTCGCGCCCCAGCTGCACGGTCGCCGCCGGGTCGACGGTGCGGACAGCGACGCGCAGGCGGTCGGTCACGCGGCGCCACTCGCTCCTCAGATCGGTGGCGACGGACTCGAGTCGCAGCGCCGACTCGTCGCCGCCCGAGAGGAGCGTGTGCGCGCGCTGCTGCTCGCGGACGACGTGCAGCACGAGCGCGCGCGTGTCCCACTCGGTGTCGGGCGTGGGGGCCGACCAGTCCTCGACGGCGCTCAGCCGGAGCTCGAAGGCGCGGTGGGCGCGGTCCTGCAGATCGAGCCAGCGGCTCATCTCGGCGCCGGGGCCGGTCTCGGTGGCGGTGGGGGAGTCGGGCTGCTCGTGCGTCATGGTCTCTCCGGAGCGTCGTGGTGCTCGGGTCAACCGCGAGTGGTCGGCGCTCATTCCCGGCCGGCCCGCGCGCAGCGGTCGAGCGGCCGATGTCGGTGGTGCGTGCGAGCATGTCCCAGGGCGTGGGCGAGCAGGACGGAGCGGCGTGAGCAGGCAGGACGGCACGGCGTGAGCGAGCAGGACGGCACCGCGTGAGCAAGCAGGACGGCACGGGGCGGCAGGTCACGACCGAGCCCTTCGACGACCCGCGCGCGAGCATCATGCACATCGACATGGACGCGTTCTTCGCCTCCGTCGAGCTGCTCGACCGGCCGGATCTGCGCGGGAGGCCGGTCATCGTGGGGCACCACGGAGCGCGCTCCGTCGTCACAGCGGCGACCTACGAGGCGCGCCGCTACGGCGTTAACTCGGCGATGCCCATGGCGGTCGCCCTCCGCCGCTGCCCGCAGGCCGTGGTCCTCGAGCCGCACATGGAGCGCTACCGCGAGGCTTCTCGCCGCGTCATGGCGATCTTCGACTCCTTCACGCCGCTGGTCGAGCGCCTGAGCATCGACGAGGCGTTCCTCGACGTCGCGGGTGCCCGCCGCATCTCGGGCTCGCCGTTCGCGATCGGCACCGAGATCCGCCGCCGGGTGCACGCCGAGCTCGGGCTGACCTGCTCGGTCGGGATCGCCAGCACCAAGTTCGTCGCCAAGCTCGCCTCCGGCCGCTCCAAGCCCGACGGTCTGCTGGTCGTCCCCGCCGACGGCGTCCGCGAGTTCCTCGATCCGCTGCCCGTGAGCGCGCTGTGGGGAGTCGGCGCGAGCACGGAGGAGGCGCTCGTCCGCCGCGGTCTGCGCACCGTCGCCGACGTCGCGACCACCCCGCTGCCGTCGCTGGTGTCCGCCCTCGGCGAGGCGACCGGGAGGCGCCTGCACGCCCTGGCGAACGGGGTGGATCCGCGGCCGGTCGACACCCGCCAGATCGAGAAGAGCGCCGGACACGAGATCACGTTCGCCGACGACGTGGCCGACCCCGAGCTCGTCCGTCGTGAGCTGCTGCGGCTCTGCGACAAGGTCGCCGTGCGGATGCGCCGCTCGGGAGTGCGCTGCCGCACCGTCGCGGTGAAGGTGCGCTTCGGCGACTTCAGCACCCTCACCCGCTCCCGCACGCTCGTCGAGGCGACGGACGTGGCCCGGGTCCTCTACGAGGCCTCCTCCGCGCTCCTCGAGGCGGCCAACCCGATGCGGCGGCCCGTGCGGCTGATCGGCGTGCGCGGCGAGCAGCTGGTCGAGGGCGACGACGTCGCGTTCTCCCTGTGGAGCGACTCCGACGACTGGCGCGACGCGGAGCTCGCGGTCGACGGCGTGGCCGCCCGCTTCGGCTCCGGGGCCGTGCGTCCCGCCTCGCTCCTGTCCCGGTCGGCTCCCGAGTCGGCCAAGGGGATCGACCTCAGCGACACGCTCGCTACGCGGAACCGATCGTCAGACTGATCGGGCGGTGGTCGGAGCCGTTCGGCGGCAGGACCGCGACGGTCGCGGCGGTGACGCCGTCGGCGAGCGCGTGGTCGAGCGAGACGAGCGGCAGCAGGGACGGCCAGGTCGCCGGGAAGCCGACTCCACCCGTGCGGACGAGACCCGCCTCCGCCAGCACCGGAGCGAACAGGTGGTCGTCCGTCGGCGTGTTGAAATCGCCGATGACCAGTGTCCGCTCCGACGCGTCGTCTCGAAGAGCGGTGGCGAGGTTCGAGAGCATGGTGTCCCGCTCCTCGTGGTCGCCCGGCCGGAACGAGGCCAGGTGCACCACGAACAGGCGCGCGCTGCCGACCGGCGTGTCGACGTCGACGGCGAGCGCGCGCTCCCAGCCGAGACCGAGGTCGAGCGGCTCCTCGTCGGTCAGCTCGGTTCGGCTCCAGACGCCGACGGTGCTCGAGACGGACGAGTACGGGTACTCGTCGGCCAGCTCGGCGTCGACCGCGTCCACGGCGTCTCCGTCGAGCTCCTGCAGCGCGATCACGTCGGGGCCGCGGGCGGCGAGCGAGGCGGCCAGCCCACCGGCGTCGCTGCTCGTCTCGATGTTCTGGCTGACGACGGTGAACGAGCCGGAGCGCACGGCCGGCGCCGGAAGCGCGACCGGCAGCACCAGCACGCCGTAGACCATCGCCAGCACGGTGACCGCGGCCGCCGTCCGGCGCGACCGGAGGGCCGCCGCGGCCGCGATGAGGAGCAACACGAGCAGCCCCGTCCAGGGGATCCCGACCTCGAGGACCGACAGCCAGCCGATCGGATCGGGCAGCGCGCGGTGGAAGGCGAGGAAGGCGGCGAGCACGAGGCTCGCGACCGCCACCGCGGCCGAGCGCACGGGGCGGCGGCGGCGGGTGCGGGCGGACATCCGTCGATCATGGCAGCAGGTCCCCGGAGGTCCATGGACGAGTCCTGTGCGCCCCGGCGGGCCGCTTGTCGCCGCGGAGAGCCGCGGAGTACCGTCGCACCATGCCCAACATCGCAGTCTCCCTGGCCGACACCGTCACCACCGCGGGTACCGCGACGATCTACGGCGAGCCCGTCACCGTCGACGGCGTCTCGCTCGTCCCCGTCGCCCTCCGCTGGTTCGGTTTCGGCGGAGGCAGCGGCTCCGAGGACGGCCAGGAGGGCGGCGGCGGGGGCGGCGGCGCCACGGTCATCCCGATCGGCGCATACATCAAGGACGACCTCGGCCTGCGGTTCCAGCCGAACGTGATCTCGGTCCTCGCCGTCGGCATCCCCTTCGTGTGGGTGACCGGCAAGGCCCTCGCGCGCATCATCCGCGCCCTCAAGAAGTAGCCGGAGCGGCCCCGCGTCAGCTGGCGCGCTGCTGGCGCGCGGGGTACCACTTCTTCTTCGTCCGGCCGAAGCCGACGATCAGCCGCTCGGCGTCGTCCGGCCGGCGGGGGTCGTAGATCACCGCGGCGGGCTCGCCGGCCATCCACGCATCCCCGCGCTTCAGCGGGTACTTCTGCGCGCGCTTCTCCACACCCTCGGCGGTCCGGTAGACGACCAGGAGCCGGCCCAGATCCCGTGCCGAATCGCGATCGCCGCGTGCCGGATCCGGCCCGACGACGCGCGCCGGCACCCGCGTGCCGTAGCTGAGCAGCTCGCGGCGGATCCGCGCACGGCGCTGCCAGAGCAGGGCCTGCAGCAGGACGATCAGCAGCACGGCCAGGACGACGACCACCGACCACGACATGACGTCTATGATTGCCGATGAACACGGGAGTCCGGTGCACCGGGCTGAGAGGAAGGCAGCAGCCTTCGACCGTCGAACCTGATCTGGGTCATGCCAGCGAAGGAACGTTTCGATCTCCTCTTACCAACCCGTGCCCTCCATTCGCTTCCACGAAAGGGCACGTCAGTGCAGAACACGAACGCGCAGAACACGAACGCGCAGAACACGAACGCGCAGAACCTCACCTCCTCCGCCCCGGCCCGGCGCGATCTGCGCTGGCGGGTCGTCGACATCGTGGTGGCGAGCGTCGTCGCCGTCGCGAGCGGGATCGTCTTCTGGGCCTGGGGCCTGGCGACGAACGTCCTCGGCCTCGCTTTCGAGTTCCTGCCCGGGCTCGGCGGGCTCCTCGGCGGCGGCTGGCTCTTCGCCGGCGTCCTCGGCGGCCTGATCATCCGCAAGCCCGGAGCCGCGCTCTACACCGAGCTGGTCGCCGCGGCCGTGTCGGCTCTGATCGGCACCCAGTGGGGCTTCACCGTGCTGATCTCCGGACTCGTGCAGGGACTCGGCGCGGAGATCGTCCTGGCGCTCTTCCTCTACCGCAGCGGCCGTCCGCTCGTCGCGATGCTGGCCGGTGCCGGTGCGGGGCTCGCCCTCGCGATCAACGACCTGCTGTCGTACTACGCCGTCAACGACGCGCTCTTCAAGACCGTCTACGTCGCCTCCTCGATCGTCTCGGGCGCGCTCCTGGCCGGGCTGCTGTCCTGGTTCGCGGTGCGGGGGCTCGCGGCCTCGGGAGCGCTGGACCGCTTCGCATCCGGGCGCGAGGGCCGGACGGTCGAGGGAGCCGGCGCGGGCGCTCGATGAGCGGCGCTTACGTCCGGGCGCGGGGCTGGAGCTGGCGGCACGCGGGACGCTCCCGCGACGCCCTCTCCGGCCTCGATCTCGCGCTGGAGCCGGGGGAGCGCGTGCTGCTCCTCGGCCCCTCCGGCGCGGGAAAGAGCACGCTGCTGCACGCCCTGGCCGGCGTCCTCGGCGGGGAGGAGGACGGCTCCGCGGCGGGCGAGCTCGAGATCGACGGAGCCGCGCCGCTCACCCGGCGCGGTGTCGCGGGGCTCGTGCTGCAGGATCCGGACACTCAGGCGGTCCTGGCGCGGGTCGGCGACGACGTCGCGTTCGCCTGCGAGAACCTCGGCGTGCCGCGCGAGGAGATCCCCGCGCGAGTGCGGGAGGCGCTCGGCGACGTCGGGCTCGACGTTCCGCTGGACCACTCCACCTCGGCGCTCTCGGGCGGGCAGAAGCAGAGGCTCGCCCTGGCGGGTGTGCTCGCCATGCGTCCGCGGCTCCTGCTCCTCGACGAGCCCACCGCCAACCTCGATCCGGACGGTGTACGCGAGGTGCGGGCGGCGGTGGAGCGCACGGCCGCCCGCACGGGGGCGACGCTGATCGTCGTCGAGCACCGGGTCGACGTGTGGGTCGGCCTCGTCGACCGGGTCGTGGTGCTCGGGCGGGACGGCGCGGTCGTCGCCGACGGCGCTCCAGTCGAGGTCCTCGATCGAACGCACGACGTGCTCCGCGCCTCCGGCGTCTGGCTGCCCGGTGACACCCCCGCCCGGCGCGGGGCGAGCGAGCTGCCCTCGCCCGCCGCCCTGAGCGCGCACGACCTCGCCATCGGCCGGCCCGTCCTCGGGCGCCGCCGCTCGACCATCGTGGCCTCGGGGCTCGAGCTCGCCGTCGACTCCGCGCGGGCCACGGCCGTGCTGGGACCCAACGGCGCGGGGAAGTCGACCCTCGCGCTCACGCTGGCCGGTCTCCTGCCGCCGGTCGCGGGGCGGGTGACCGCCTCCGAGTCGCTCCGCGCCGGTGCGGGCCCGGAGCCGATCCGCTGGACCTCGGCTCAGCTCGCCGGACGGATCGCGATGGTGTTCCAGGAGCCGGAGCACCAGTTCCTCACCGCTCGCGTGCGCGCCGAGCTCGCGCTGGGCGCCCGCGACGAGACGGAGCGGCATCGGGCGGAGGAGCTCCTGGAGCGCCTCGGCCTCGCGCACCTCGCCGACGCCAACCCGTTCACCCTCTCCGGAGGCGAGAAGCGGCGCCTGGCCGTCGCGTCCGCCCTCACCCGGTCGCCGTCCGTGCTCGTCCTCGACGAGCCGACGTTCGGGCAGGACCGCCTGACCTGGGAGGTGCTCGTCGACCTCCTCGCCGAGCAGCGCGACGCGGGCACGGCGGTGCTCGCCGTCACCCACGACGAGGCGCTGGTCGCCGCCCTCGCCGACTCGGTCGTCACCCTCGGCGCCCGCGAGGTGGTGTCGGGATGACGCTCCTCGACTCCGTTCCCGCGCGCAGCCGGATCGCCCGGGCCAACCCGGTGGCCAAGCTCCTCGCCAGCCTGGTCATCGCGTTCGCGCTCCTCCTCACGGTCGATGCGGTCTCCGCGGCGACGGCGCTGGCGCTCGAGCTGCTGGTTCTGCCCTTCGCGGGGCTCCGAGCGGGTGAGCTCGTGCGGCGGACGGCTCCCGTCTGGATCGCGGCTCCGCTCGCCGGCCTCTCGACAGTCCTCTACGGGCGCGACAGCGGCGCCGTCTACGCGGAGTTCCTCATCGTGTCGGTCACAGAGGGATCCGTCGCCCTCGGGCTGGCCATCGCGCTGCGCGTCCTGGCGATCGGACTGCCGAGCGTGGTCCTCATCGCCACCACCGACCCGACGGACCTGGCGGACGGCCTCGCGCAGATCCTGCGCCTGCCCTCGCGCTTCGTGCTCGGCGCTCTCGCTGGCATGCGGCTCGTCGGTCTGCTCGTCGACGACTGGCGCACCCTGTCGATGGCCCGCCGGGCCCGTGGGGTCGCCGACGGCCGCGGGCCCGCCGAGGCGCTCCGCAGCCTCGCGGCCCGCACGTTCTCGCTGCTCGTGCTGGCCATCCGGCGGGGGAGCAGGCTCGCGACGGCGATGGAGGCGAAGGGCTTCGGCTCCGGCGTCCCGCGCACCTGGGCGCGGCAGTCGCGCCTCGGAGCCGGCGACCTCCTGCTGCTCGCGGGCGGAGTGCTGATCGCTGCCGTCGCCGTGACCGCCGCCGTCGTCACCGGCTCCTGGAGCTTCGTCCTGCATGGCTGAGCGGATCCTGCCGCTGACGGATCACACGGCGGGCGACCTCGCCCGCTCCGTGATCGCGCGGCGTCGTCGGACGGTGCTGCTGGACGGACCGAGCGGCTCCGGCAAGTCGACGTTCGCGCGCGCGCTGGTCGAGCAGCTCCGTCTCGCGCCGGCGGCATCGTCGGTCGCGCTCGTGCGGATGGACGACCTCTACCCCGGCTGGACGGGCCTGGACCGGGCGTCGCGGGAGACGGCCGGGACGCTCGTCCGCCCCCACGGCCTCGGCCTCGCGGCGCACTGGCGGCCCTGGAACTGGGCCGCGGGGACGACGGCCGGGCGCCGCGTTGTCCGCGAGACGCTTCTCGTGCTCGAGGGCTGCGGATCGGCCGGCGCCGCCGCGCGCCGCCACGCCGATCTGGTGGTCTGGCTCGAGGCCGACGACGAGGTGCGGCGCGTGCGTGCGCTCGAGCGCGACGGCGAGCTCTTCGCTCCCCACTGGGACGCCTGGGACCGCGACTTCCGCTCCTACTGCGCTCGGGAGCGGCCCCGGGAGAACGCCGACCTCGTGCTGGACACGGGCGGCGGGGGAGCGGTGCGCGGCTGAGGGGTCCCCTCCGAGCGCGGCGACGCGCGGATGCCGGTGGGAGGCTCGCCCTCGGCGGTGATCAGGCCCAGCCGAGCTCGTGCAGCCGGTCGTCGTCGATGCCGTAGAAGTGGGCGATCTCGTGGACGAGCGTGACGTGGATCTCGTCGCGCAGCGCGTCCAGATCGTCGCACGCGGCGAGGTGCGGCTCGCGGAACAGCACGATGCGGTCGGGCATCTCGCCGAAGCCGTAGCGCTCGCGCTCGGTGAGGGCGACGCCGTCGTAGTAGCCGAGCAGATCCAGGGTCCCGTCCTCGGGCCGGTCCTCCACGACGAACACGACGTTGTCGAGCCCGTCGACCATGTCGTCCGGGAGCGCGTCGAGCTCGGAGATCACCAGGGCTTCGAAGGCGTCCTCGTCCAGCTCGAGCATCCGGGACCTCTCTGCGTCGGCGATCGCTGCCGGTCGCCGGATGTGCGAAGAGGCCCGGAGTCGGAACTCCGGGCCTCTTCCGCTGCATGCACAGCCACTGGGGTGAGTAACGGGGCTCGAACCCGCGACCTCCTAGACCACAACCAGGCGCTCTGCCAACTGAGCTATACCCACCAGGAGCGTGTTCCGGCGGGGTGACCCGCCGAAGCAACTGTACGAGAGTACTACATCCGCGAGGCGAACTCGTCCACGACGGCGGCCGACACGGCCTGCACCTCGGCGGTGCTCGGCCCCGGCTGCTCCACGAACACGGCACGGCGGTAGTACTGCAGCTCGCGGATGCTCTCGAGGATGTCGGCGAGAGCGCGGTGTCCGCCGTGCTTCTTGGGCGCGTTGAAGTAGATGCGCGGGAACCAGCGCCGTGCCAGCTCCTTGATCGTGCTGACATCGACGTTGCGGTAGTGCAGGTGGCCGTCGAGGCGCGGCATGAACTTCGCGAGGAAGGCGCGGTCGGTGCCGATCGAGTTGCCGGCGAGGGGGGCCTGCTGCTCGGCCGGGACGTGCTTCAGCACGTACTCCAGCACCTCGTACTCGGCCTCCGCGACGCTGACGCCGGAGGGGATCTCGACCAGCAGGCCGGAGGTCTCGTGCATCGACCGGACGAAGTCGCCCATGTTCTCGAGCGCGGTCGCGTCGGGCCGGATGACGAGGGAGAGCCCCTCGTCGAGCGGGTTCAGCTCGAAGTCGGTGACGACGACGGCGATCTCGACGAGCTCGTCGACGGAGAGGTCGAGCCCCGTCATCTCGCAGTCGATCCAGACAAGACGGTCGGGGGCGCTACTCATGCGGGCAGTCTATCGGCGGCCGCCGACACCCGGTCCGGCCGTCCCGCTCCTCCTACACTGGACCCTCGTGATCACGCTCGCCTGCTGCCTCCTGATCGTCAACGCCGTGTGGAACGCGATCGTCTGGCCGCCCTTCCTCCGCCGCGTCCGCAAGGACCCGCGGGCGCGCGACGCGGACGGCCGCGCGACGACCTTCCTCCGCGTGCACACGGTGCTCATCGGCGTGTCGCTCGCCCTCGCCGTGGTCTCCCTGGTCGTGGGAGTGCTGGGACTCGTCCGGGGCGCCTAGGCCCCGGCGGGCGCGGCCTCTGCGCTTCGGTATCGTGGTCGGAGTCCGCCCCCGTAGCTCAGCGGATAGAGCAGGAGCCTTCTAATCTCTTGGTCGCAGGTTCGATTCCTGCCGGGGGCACCATCGGATCGGGAGCGCGCCGGTCGCCGTCCCTAGTCTTGTCCCGGTGGCGTGCGGATCAGCGTCGACGCCTCGCGCCCGTCCTTCGACCGCGTCGCGGCCTCTCCTCGGGCGGCGCTGCGCTCCTCCGAGGAGTGACGCCCGGCACCCACGGGGTTTTCCTCCGCTCCGGTGACCCTCGGACGAGGACTCGCGGTCGCTCCACCAGTAACACACCGGCAAATCGGAGGCAACACCGGCGTGTTTCCCACCCGAAGTCGTTTGAGTGTCATTCAGGCACCTAGTCTTGGGGTGTCCGGAATTACAACGACGTAACGAACGGAGGTACGACCATGCTGCTCCTCGCCATCCTCGGTGGAATCGCCGTCGCGTGGACGATCGTCGCGGCGCCCCTCGCCGTACTGGTCGGCCGAGTCGCCCGTGCACGTGATGCACACAGCTAGTCAGTACACGCACCGCCCGCACCACGGAGAAGGCCCCGATCGCACTCGCGATCGGGGCCTTCTTCTCGTGGTCGGGAGCACTCAGACCGAGCTGCGCTCCTGGCCTCGGTCGTCGTCCGAGGCGGACCGCTCGAACCGGGCCTCGTCCGCCCGGACGACCGCCTCGTCGTCGGCCGGCACGTCGTCGCGGTCTCCGTCGGCCGGAGCCGACGGCGTCGCGTCGTGCTCCGCGTCCGGCTGCGGCCCGGCGGCAGGAGCCGAGCGCTGCGGGTCGACGGGCGGCAGCTCCTCCACGGGACGCTCGCGCGACGGCACCTCCAGGCGGTCGACGTCGGCGAGCAGGCGGCGGGTCTCCTCCTGCGAGGCGTCCCCGGCCGACGCGGGGAGGACGATCGTGGGCGTCTGCGGGGCTGCAGAGCCGGAGGCGGAGCCCGCGCCGACGACGACCGGTGCGACGGCGGTCGGTGCGGCGGCCGGGGGAGCGGTGCGCTGGGGAGCGGCCTCGGCGGTGCTCGCGGCCCGATCGGACGACGGAGCGGACTCGGCGGAGCGGTCTCGACCCGTCTCCGAGAAGCGCCAGCGCTCGAGGTCGGCGAGGAAGGCCTTCCGGGCGCGCCCGGGCTTGTCCCGCCACTGCACGAGGCGGTCGCGGAACTCGCCCACGCTCGCCTGCGTCTGGTAGCCGCCGGTGCTCGACGTGTGCTTCAGCTCGGCGAGCTCGTGAGCGGCCCAGTTGGCCGCGACGCCGGAGCCCTTGACGGGCAGGAGGCGCAGGTGCGTCTCGGCCTGCGCGGACGCGCGGTCGCTGAGGACGCGCTCCGGGCTGCTGAGGACGTTCCAGGCCGAGGCGTCGACCGCGGCGTCGACGAGCGTCGCGATGACCGCGTTCTTCCGCTCGTGATCCTGCTGACGGATGAGGCGCGCGATGGACGCTCGGAAGACGGAGGCGATCACGATCGCTCCGACCACCACGGCCAGCAGGACCACAGCGGCTGTGAAGACCGCCTGGTGCCCGTCGCTCGTGCGGATCCAGGACATGAACTCGTTCCACCACTGCATGGGGCGAACGCTATCCGGGGCGGTCGCCGCGGCCCGGTCGGCACGCCGCCGACCGGGCGGATCGGCGCGTCAGGCGACGCGGAAGACCTCGATCGCGTCGTCGACGCTCCAGAACTCGCCGAGCTCGGCGCCGGCGGGCATGCCCGCCCGCAGCAGCCGGGCGCGGTACCGCTCGCCGAGCGGATCCTCGACCAGCTCGATGTGACCGACCACGGCGCCCGAGCCGGTGCTCACGCGCCACAGCCGGGCGTTGACCCGGGTGAGCGTCGGCGGGGTGCGGGTGGCGTGCAGCGTGGACAGGGACATCGGTTCCTCCTGCTCGAGTCTCGGAGCACCCACCGGCCGAGTGCTGTCGCAGACTACGGCCGACCACCGACATCCCCGCCGGGGCGTCAGCGCAGGGTCGTGCCGTGCACCGCGAACTCCTCGATCGCGTCGATCTCCTCCCGCGAGAGGGGGCCGGCGTCCAGCGCGGCGACGTTCTGCTCGAGCTGCGCGACGCTCGACGCGCCGATGACGGCGCTCGTGACGGTGGGCACCCGGAGCACCCAGCTCAGGGCGAGCTGGGCCAGCGACTGGCCGCGCTGCTGCGCGATCGCGTTCAGGCCGCGGGCGCGCGTCAGGTACGCCTCGTCGATCCGGTCGGAGGAGAGGAAGCGCGACGTCGCCGCACGGGACCCCTCCGGCACGGTGCCGTCGAGGTAGCGGTCCGTCAGGAGCCCCTGCGCCAGCGGCGAGAAGACGATGCAGCCGGTGCCGAGCTCGTCGAGCACGGGGAAGAGGCCGTCCTCGGGTCCGCGGTCGAAGAGCGAGTAGCGGGGCTGGTGCAGGAGGAGCGGGACTCCGCTGCCCGCCAGTGCCGCCTGCGCGGCCCGGGTCTGCTCGGGCGAGTAGTTCGAGATGCCGGCGTAGAGCGCCTTGCCCGACTCCACCGCCGAGACGAGAGCGCCCATGGTCTCCTCGATCGGAGTCTCCGGGTCCGGACGGTGCGAGTAGAAGACGTCCACGTAGTCGACGCCGATCCGCTGCAGGCTCTGGTCGAGCGAGGAGAGCAGGTACTTGCGCGAGCCGCCGTCCCCGTACGGGCCGGGCCACATGTCGTATCCGGCCTTGGACGAGATGACGATCTCGTCTCGGTACGGGCGGAGGTCCTCCGCGAGGATGCGGCCGAAGGCCGTCTCGGCGGCGCCGTAGGGCGGTCCGTAGTTGTTCGCGAGGTCGAAGTGGGTGACGCCCAGGTCGAACGCGCGGCGGAGGATCGCGCGCTGCGTGTCGAGGGAGCGGTCGGATCCGAAGTTGTGCCAGAGGCCCAGCGACAGGGCGGGCAGCAGCAGGCCGCTCCGTCCGGTGCGTCGGTAGTCCATGCGGTCGTAGCGGGCGGGGGCGGCGTCGTAGCTCACGCCGCGACTCTATTGCAGGGGGCGGATCCGCGGAATGCAGGGGGCGGTGAGCGTGTTGGACCGACTGACGCCTCCGGCACCCCGGACGCGTCGTCGCGACAGGAAGTGAGTCACACGCAATGCGCACATTCGTACTCGCCGGAGGATGCTTCTGGTGTCTGGACGCCGTCTACCGCGTCCTCGACGGCGTGACCGACGTCGTCTCCGGCTACACCGGCGGCCGCACGACCGAGCCCGACTACGAGGACGTCTGCTCCGGGCGCACCGGCCACGCCGAGGCCGTCGCCGTCACCTTCGACCCCGAGGTCATCCCCGAGCAGGTCGTCCTCGACGTCTTCTTCACCCTGCACGACCCGCGACAGCTGAACCGCCAGGGCAACGACGTCGGCACGCAGTACCGCTCGGCGATGTTCTACTCCTCCGACGAGGAGAAGGAGCTGTTCGAGACCGCGCGCGACCGTGCGTCCGAGTGGTGGGACGGCCCGATCGTCACCGAGATCTCGCCGCTGGGCGTCTACTACCCCGCCGAGGACTACCACCAGGACTTCTTCGCGAAGAACCCGGGCCAGGGCTACTGCATGGCGGTCGCACTGCCCAAGGTGAACAAGATCCGCAAGTCCTACTCGAGGTACATCACCGCGTCGTAACGCTCCTCCACAGGGGACGATCCGCTCGTCCTCTCCCCAGAAGGGCCTGCCTCCACCTCGGAGGCGGGCCCTTCGTCGCGACACTGGCCCTGCGGCGCCCGAGCGGTACCAGCCCCCTCCGCCCGGGCGCCGTGCCCGTCGCAGCCGTGGCGGGGCAGGAGTAGAGAGGACACGACCATGACCGACACGCTGACCGTCATCGGGACCATCGGCACCGAGCCCCGGAGCATCGACACCTCCAGCGGCACCGCGATGACCAGCTTCCGGCTCGCCTCGACGCAGCGGCGCTACGACCGCTCGGAGCAGCGCTGGGTCGACGTCTCGACCAACTGGTACACCGTCACCGCGTTCAACGGCCTGGCCGGCAACGCGCTGTCCTCCCTGTCGCGCGGCGACCGGATCCTCGTCACCGGGCGGCTCGGGGTGAGGGCCTGGGAGGCGGGAGGCAAGGCCGGTACGGATGTGGTCCTCACGGCCGAGGGCATCGGGCACGACCTCGCCTGGGGGACCAGCAGCTTCACGAAGACCGTCGGGCGCGCCTCTGCTCCCGCCCCTGCCGCCGAGCCCGCGTGGAGCGAGGAGGCGCCGCGCGAGGGCGCCGCGGCGGGGGACTGGGGCGCGTCGGGCCATGACCGCGGTGATGCCGCGCCCGAGCCGCCGGTGGCGGCGGGCGTCGGCGGAGGCGCTCCCGGTCTCTCGGTAGGATCCGGGGAGACCCCGTTCTGATCCGGGGGACCGGAGCGAGAGCCGTCCCGGTCGGGAGGAGCCGGGCGTGACACGGAACCGAGCGGCCCGCATCGCGCTCGTGCTCGGCGGTCTCGCCGTCTGCCTCTCCGGCTGCACGTCGCCGTCGGCGCCGGACCCCGTGGTGTCCTCCTCCGCGGCCGAGGCGCCGGCACCGGCACCGGCACCGGCACCGGCGGAGTCCACCGCACCCGTCGCCTTCGTGCCGGGCGGGACGACGGAGCAGAACCTCCCCGTGTTCGAGCAGACCCTTCGCGCGGCGGCCGAGCCCGATCCGGAGGTGAGCGGCTCCAGCGTGGTCGACGCGCTCGTCGCGGCGGGGTTCTCCCGCGAGTCGATGCAGCTGACAGCGGACGAGACCTCGGTCGGACTCGACGCGGACTCGGTGCAGGTCTCCGTCAAGCTCGGGGAGTCGTGCCTCATCGGCCAGTACGGCCCGAAGAGCGGCGGGGTGCGGGCGGTGATCGCGGCACCGATCGCGACCGGCGCCTGCCTGGTCGGCCGGACCGTCCCGATCCAGGGCTGACGCGCTCGCTTCGACCGGCAACCGCTCCGCCATGAGCCCCGGTCGGGGTCGGAAAGGACGAAAGGATCCTCGACAAGGCCCCTCGCCCGTCGAGTCCGAGAGAGCCCGGTGTTCGCCCGTCGCTCCTGCAGGACCACTCCGACCGGTGCGGATCCGAGCGTGAGCACCGCCTCGTGCGAGCGGACCGGTCGACGATCCCGGTGGTCGGCGGCGCCCTCCCCTCCCCGGGACGCCGCTCCGCACGGTTAGGCTGCCCTGACCGACACGTGAGCCCCAGCGCGGGCACCGCGACGGACGTGCCGACAGGAGTGCTCGGCACGAGGACCACGACGAGGGGGAACTCGCCATGACCACATCCCGACCGCAGACGACGACGCGAGCGAGGTGGAGGCGCGCCGCCATCGCGGTCGCGAGCACGGCAGCCGTCGTCCTCGGAGTGACGACAGGAGCCGGAGCGGCTGCCGCAGCGGAGACGCGTTTGCAGACGAAGCCCTACCCCTACAGCTGGTCGACCACCGAGACGTTCTCGGCCGCTCAGACCGCTCCCGTCGCGGGAGATGTCACCGGGCTCGACGTCACGCTGTCCGACTCCGCCCGGCCGACGGGGAGGTACCCGGCGTTCACGACGTACAACTGGGTGATCGGCGACTACGCCCTCACAGGGTCGGTGGAACTCGACCCCGGGGATCGCACCTTCCTCATCGACCTGAAGCGGCCCCTCTCCTCGTTCGGCGGTGGGACTGTCGCCCTCCAGATCACGGCGCAGAAGCCGCCGCTGGAGGAGAAAGAGACTCCGATCGGCCAGCCGGTCGACAGCGGCTTCGAGCTGACCACGTCGGCCACCCTCTCCGTCGCCGGAGCCTCCGGCGCCGGCGGTGTCGGCGGGGTCGACCTCAGCAGCAGCGCACAGACGCTCCAGCGGAGCGCCGCGTACTTCGCGTACGAGAAGGTCGACACGGCTCTGGACGTCAAGGGTGGCGACACCGTCGTCCTCGAGTCCAACCGGGACGACTTCTACGACCTCCAGGGGCTCGCCGCCTATGTCGGTCCCAGCAGGACCGAGCGGATCCCCGCCCAGGTGAGTACGAACAGCAGACGGTCCGCGGTCACCGTGACGATCCCCTCGAGCGCCTACGACGCCTACAAGGACCGCGCCAGCAGCCTGGTCCAGGTCACCGGCGTCAGCAACGGCAGGGTGGACCAGCCCCGCGGAGCGACCATCACGTCGGACGCCGCGGTCCGCGTGACGGGAAGCGGAGCCACCACCCCGCCGGTCACGCCGACCCCGACGGCCACCGCTACCACCCCGCCGGTCACGCCGAGCCCGACCACTCCTCCGGTCACGCCCGTGCCGACCAGTACGCCGACGGCCCCGCCTGCCGGCTCGCCGGTCGTCTCGCGCATCTCGGGCACCGACCGTCAGGGCACCGCGGTCGAGGTGTCCAAGCGCACCTTCCCGGCGAACGTCCCCGTCGTCTACGTCGCCACCGGGCAGAACTTCCCGGACGCGCTCAGCGCCGGACCCGCCGCGGCCAAGGCGAGCGGGCCGCTGCTCCTGGTCGACCGCGACTCGATGAGCCAGGTCGTCCGCACCGAGCTGACGCGTCTCAAGCCCGCGAAGATCGTCGTCGTGGGCTCCGAGCTCAGCGTCGGCAGCCAGGTCTACAGCGACCTGACCGCGTATGCGCCGAAGGGGAAGACCACACGCATCGGCGGAGTCGACCGCTACGACACCTCGAAGCTGATCCTCCAGGACGCCTTCAGGGGCGGCTCCTCGATGGCCTGGCTGGCCACGGGCGAGAAGTTCCCCGACGCCCTGAGCGCCAGCGCCGCAGCCGGCGCGAATCGCGCTCCGGTGGTGCTGACCAACGGAACCGGCTCCACGGTGGACCCCCTCACCCAGCAGATCATCAGCGGCCTCAAGGTCAGTAGCTTGACGATCGCGGGCTCCTCGCTCTCGGTCAGCGCCGGCATCGAGCGCTCGATCACGGGCCCGGTGATCACCCGCATCGGCGGGACCGACCGGTACGACACCTCGGAGAAGCTGAACAAGGCGGCCTTCACCTCGGCGACGACCGTCTACCTCGCGACCGGTGAGAAGTTCCCCGACGCCCTGGCCGGAGCCACGGCGGCGGGCTACACCGGGAGCCCGCTCTTCGCGGTCCAGCCCACCTGCGTGCCCCGGGCGGTCCTCGCCGACATCACCGCGTCCAAGGCGACGCAGGTGATCCTGCTCGGCAGCACGGACACGCTGTCCGAGGCGGTGGAGCGCCTGACGCCCTGCAGCTGATCCGCACCGTCGTCCGCTGACGCGATCCGCCCTCCCCACCGGCCCGGCCGGAGCGGAGGGCGGTCCGCGTTCAGGCGCTCCCTCCGACGCGGACCGGCGAGTTCCCGTTATCCTCGACTGGTGCGGACGGTCCCGCGGCCTGCGCTCCGCGTCGGCCGGGGCCCGGCGTCCCGCCCCGGTCCGAGCCTCCGTCAGCGCCTCCGCGCGGAGCAGGGGACCGGCGGGCGACCCGACTCCGCGCAGACCGACGGACTTGAGGACTGGGCATGGCTGAATACATCTACTCGATGGTGCGCGCGCGGAAGGCGGTCGGCGACAAGCTGATCCTGGACGACGTCACCATGTCGTTCCTGCCGGGAGCGAAGATCGGCGTGGTCGGGCCCAACGGCGCCGGCAAGTCGACGATCCTGAAGATCATGGCGGGGCTGGACACGCCGAGCAACGGCGAGGCGCGGCTCAGCCCGGGCTACACCGTCGGCATCCTGATGCAGGAGCCCGAGCTCGACGAGACCAAGACGGTACTCGAGAACGTCCAGGAGGGCGTGGGCGAGATCAAGGGCAAGATCGACCGCTTCAACGAGATCTCCCTCGCGATGGCCGACCCGGACGCCGACTTCGACAGTCTCCTCGCCGAGATGGGGACCCTGCAGGAGGCGATCGACGCCGCCGACGCCTGGGACCTGGACTCGCAGCTGGAGCAGGCGATGGACGCGCTGCGCACCCCGCCGGGGGACTCCCTCGTCACCAACCTCTCGGGTGGCGAGAAGCGCCGCGTGGCGCTCACCAAGCTCCTCCTGCAGAAGCCCGACCTGCTGCTGCTCGACGAGCCCACCAACCACCTCGACGCCGAGAGCGTGCTCTGGCTCGAGCAGTTCCTCTCGAAGTACCCCGGCGCCGTGCTCGCCGTCACCCACGACCGGTACTTCCTCGACAACGTCGCGGAGTGGATCGCCGAGGTCGACCGCGGCCACCTCTACCCCTACGAGGGCAACTACTCGACGTACCTCGAGAAGAAGAGCGCCCGCCTGGAGGTCCAGGGCAAGAAGGACGCCAAGCTCGCCAAGCGGCTCACCACCGAGCTCGACTGGGTGCGCAGCAACGCCAAGGGCCGTCAGGCCAAGTCGAAGGCGCGCCTGGCGCGCTACGAGGAGATGGCGGCCGAGGCCGAGAAGACGCGCGTGCTCGACTTCGAGGAGATCGTCATCCCGGTGGGCCCACGTCTCGGCTCCCAGGTCATCGACGCGAAGAAGCTGCACAAGCAGTTCGGCGAGCGCGTCCTCATCGACGACCTCAGCTTCACGCTGCCCCGCAACGGCATCGTCGGCGTCATCGGCCCGAACGGCGTCGGCAAGACCACGCTCTTCAAGACGATCGTCGGCTTCGAGCCGCTCGACTCGGGCGACCTGAAGATCGGCGAGACGGTCGACATCTCCTACGTCGACCAGAGCCGCGGCGGCATCGACCCGCAGAAGAACCTGTGGGAGGTGGTCTCCGACGGGCACGACTACATCACCGTCGGGAAGACCGAGATCCCCTCCCGCGCCTACGTCTCGCAGTTCGGCTTCAAGGGCCCGGACCAGCAGAAGAAGGCCGGCGTCCTCTCCGGCGGCGAGCGGAACCGCCTCAACCTCGCGCTGACGCTCAAGCAGGGCGGCAACCTGCTCCTGCTCGACGAGCCCACCAACGACCTCGACGTCGAGACCCTGGGCAGCCTCGAGAACGCGCTCCTCGAGTTCCCCGGCTGCGCCGTGGTCATCACTCACGACCGGTGGTTCCTCGACCGGATCGCGACCCACATCCTCGCCTACGAGGGCACCGAGGAGGACCCGGCCAACTGGTACTGGTTCGAGGGCAACTTCGAGGCGTACGAGGAGAACAAGATCGAGCGCCTCGGCCCGGACGCGGCGAAGCCGCACCGCTCCGCGTACCGCAAGCTCACCCGCGACTGATGCGCCTGCACGTCGCCATCCCGCTGCGCTGGTCGGACTTCGACGCCTACGCGCACGTGAACAACGCCGAGATGCTGCGCCTGCTCGAGGAGGCGCGCATCCAGGCGTTCTGGAAGCCGGACTCGCCGCAGCCCGGCGGGATGGCGACGGCGGTGCTCGACGCACGGCCGGGCGCCGAGTCGATCAGCCTCATCGCCCGGCAGGAGATCGAGTACCTCGCGCCGATCCCGTACATGCGCGCGCCGATCGACGTGGAGCTGTGGATCGGGCGGATCGGCGGGGCGAGCCTCGAGGTCTGCTACGAGCTCTACTCGCCCGCCGGCGTCGTCCCGCGGGTGCTCTTCACGAAGGCGGCCACCACTCTGGTGCTGGTCACGGCCGCGACGGGCAGGCCCCAGCGCATCCCGGAGGAGCTCCGCGAGGCGTGGGGCCCCTACGTCGAGGAGCCCATCACCTTCTCGAAGCGGGGCTGAGCTCAGCCCAGGGGGACGCGGACCATGCCCTCCTGGGCGACGCTCGCCACGAGCACGCCCTCCTGCGTGTAGATGCGCCCGAGCGAGAGCCCGCGTCCGCCGGACGCGCTCGGCGCCTCCTGCACGTAGAGGAGCCACTGGTCCACGCGCGCGGGGCGGTGCCACCACATCGCGTGGTCGAGGCTCGCGATCCGCAGGCCCGGCGACGTCCACGCCGCACCGTGCCGGCGGAGCGTGGATTCGAGGATCGTGTAGTCGCTCGCGTAGGCGAGGGCGGCGCGGTGCAGCATCGGATCGTCCGGCAGCGGTCCGAGCGAGCGCATCCACACGCTCTGGTGCGCGACCCGCTCGGGGTCGGCCCGGAGGTACACCGGCTGCTCGACGTGCCGCACGTCGAAGGGGCGCTGCGTGGCCCAGAAGCTGCCGACCGGGTGGTCGACCCCCGCGAGGATCTCAGCGGTGCTCGGCAGCGACTCCGGGTCGGGGATCCCCTCCGGCATCGGCGCCTGGTGATCGAGGCCCTCGTCCTCGGTCTGGAACGAGGCGATCATCGACAGGATGGGGCGTCCGTTCTGGTAGGCCTGCGTCCGACGGGTGCAGAAGGAGCGGCCGTCGTGGATCCGGTCGACCGAGAACGTGATCGGCAGGGAGACGTCCCCGGGGCGGAGGAAGTACCCGTGCATCGAGTGCACGGAGCGCCCCTCGACGGTGCGACCGGCCGCGATGAGCGACTGCGCGAGGACCTGGCCGCCGAAGACCCGCCCCTCGGGCATCCACTGCGAGGGACCCGTCGAGATGTCCTCGCTGGTGCGGGCGCCGGTGTCCGTCAGGTCGAGCGCGGTGAGGAACGAGGACAGGGGATCGGGCACGGTACCTCCGGGGTGTCGGGCGGTGGGGCGAGCGGCCTCGGGTAAGTTTATCGACGCGATGAGTTCGTCCTTCTCCCTGGCGGATCCGCCCAGCCTGTCGGATCTGCGCGTCTTCCTCGGCCGTTCGGCCCGGGTCGAGGACGGTGCGGTCCGGCTCCTCGCCGACGACCACGTGCTGGCCGCCTACACCGCGATCCTCCAGCCCCGCGGTCTGCTCGACCGCTCCGCGACCGTGCTGGGCCTGCGCGTCTTCGCGCTCGACGAGCCCGCCGGTTTCGACCGGGTCGTGCCGATCCGTGCGCTGTCGGACCGCCTCGCCCGCCTGCAGTGGGAGCCGGGCGGAGCGGACGGCAAGCCGGTCGTGCTGCCCGACGGCGACGACGCGACGGCGGGACCCTGGGCGGGCGTCTCCCCGCCCCGCGGCGGCTGGACCCGGCGCGAGCCCGTGGACCCGGGCTTCCTGGAGCGCGTCGCGCGCGAGGGGATCGACGAGATCGCGGCGGCCGTCGGCTCCGAGACGGGCGAGCAGATCGTCGGCCGCGTGCGGTCGAGCGTCTGGGGCCGCCCGCTCGACGGCCTCGAGGACGTCCCGGCGGGAGCGGCGTTCGCCCTCTTCGCGCTCGGGTTCCTCGGCGCCGACGACCCGGTCGCCCTGCTCGAGAGCGGCGCCTGGCGCCGCCTCACCTCACGGCGCGGACACGTGCTGGTCCGCACCCCGGGCTGAGCGGCTACTCCTCGAAGGTGTTCACCATCGCGTGGGCGGCGCGCTCCAGGTAGTCCCAGAGCAGGGCGTCGTCGGCCGGAGCGAGCTCGAGATCGTCGACGGCCGTCCGCATGTGCTGGAGCCAGTGGTCGCGGGCCTCGGGGTTGATCCGGAACGGCTGGTGCCGCATCCGCAGGCGCGGGTGGCCGCGCTCCTCGCTGTAGGTGCCCGGGCCGCCCCAGTACTGCTCGAGGAAGCCGGTCAGCCGCTGGATCGCGCCCTCGAGGTCGTGCTCGGGGTACATCGGCCAGAGGACCTCGTCCTCGCGGACGCCCTCGTAGAAGCGGCGGACCAGGCGCTCGAACGTCGGCCGGCCGCCGATGTGCTCCCAGAAGCTGCGCAGCGGAGGCGTGCCGCCGATCTGCAGGCCGCTCACGAGCGCGCTCCCGTCGGGCCGGAGGTGCCGCCGCCGTCCTGGGGCGGCGTCCCGCTCCCGCGCCGCAGCGCGCGGGGGAGTCGCACGGGCTTGCCGTGCTCGGTGCTGATCGTGGGGGAGGGCGTGGTCCGCGGCGGCTTGGCGCCTCCGACGCTCGTCGCCCCCTCGAAGCCCTCGAGGACGACGGTGGCCAGCGAGGGGAGCTTCACGTCGAGCGCGTCGAGCGACTTCTTCAGGCGCAGGCGCAGCTCGCGGGCGACGTCGTCCTTGGCGGTGGTGCGGGTCTTGACCACGACCCGGATGACCAGGGCGTCGTCGGCGATGGACTCCAGGCCCCAGAGCTCGGGCTTGTCGATGATCCGGGCCCGCCAGCGACTGCTCGCCGCCAGCTCGTTCGCTGTCGCGAGGACCGTGGACTGCACCTGCTCGAGGTCCGTCTCGTAGGGCACGGCCAGGTCGACGATGACGCGCGACCAGCCCTGCGACATGTTCCCGACCCGGACGATCTCGCCGTTGCGGACGAACCAGAGGGTGCCGTTGACGTCGCGGATCTGCGTCACCCGGACGCCGACCGACTCGACCACGCCCGTCGCCTGCCCGGTGTCGACGACGTCGCCGACCCCGAGCTGGTCCTCCGCGACCATGAACAGCCCGTTGAGGACGTCCTTGACGATGTTCTGCGCGCCGAAGCCGAGGCCCGCGCCGAGGGCGGCCGTCAGCAGGGCGAAGGAGCCGATGAGGTCCTTGTCGATCGTCGTCACGATCATGACCAGGGCGATGACGACGATCAGGATCGAGCTCAGGTTGTTGAGGATCGACCCGAGCGTGCGCGTGCGCTGCACCACCCGCACGGCCGCGAGCGGCGACGCGGCGATCGACTGGGTGTCCTCGACGCGCTGGCGGCGCTTCACTCCCGACACGATCTGGTCGACGACGCGGCCGATCACGAAGTGGGCGATGACGCGCACCAGCAGCGCGCCCAGCACGATCCCGAGGATCGCGACCACCTTCCAGAAGGGCTCGGACTCGAAGAAGGAGACGGTGGCGGCGACAGGGTCCGGGGTGGAGGTCTGAAGAAGCAGCATGACCGCTCCAGGCTACGGGACGCCTCCCTCCGAGACGGGTGCACGAGCCCCGAGCGCGTATAGATTCGAGGCGGGTCCGCTCGGACCCGGACACCGCCCTGGGAAGGACGCCCGATGCTCCACTCCACCCGGACTCCCGCCGAGAAGCGCCGCCTCTTCCGCGAGCGCCTCGCCTCGGGCGAGCTGCTGCAGCTGCCCGGCGCGTTCACTCCGCTCTCCGCGCGCCTCATCGAGGCGAAGGGCTTCGACGGGATCTACGTCTCGGGCGCCGTGCTCTCGGCCGAGCTGGGGCTGCCGGACATCGGGCTCACCACGCTCAGCGAGGTGGCCGGCCGCTCGCAGCAGATCGCGCGCCTGACCGACCTGCCGGTCCTCGTCGACGCGGACACCGGCTTCGGCGAGCCGCTGAACGTCGCGCGCACGGTGCAGATGCTCGAGGACGCCGGAGTCGCGGGGCTGCACATCGAGGACCAGGTGAACCCCAAGCGCTGCGGGCACCTCGACGGCAAGGCGGTCGTCGACGAGGCGACCTCGGTGCGGAGGATCGCGGCGGCCGTCGACGCGCGCCGCGACTCCGATCTGGTGATCATGGCCCGCACCGACATCCGCGCCCTCGACGGCCTGCCGGCCGCGATCAACCGCGCCAAGCGCCTCGTCGACGCCGGAGCCGACGCGGTGTTCCCCGAGGCGATGCGCGACCTGTCCGAGTTCGAGGCCGTGCGCGCCGCGATCGACGTGCCGATCCTCGCCAACATGACCGAGTTCGGCAAGAGCGAGCTGTTCACCGCGCAGCAGCTCGCCGACGTCGGCGTGAACGTCGTGATCCACCCGGTCTCGCTGCTCCGGATCGCGATGGGCGCCGCGATGCGGGCTCTCGACGCGCTCAAGGCGGAGGGCTCGCTCCGCTCGGAGGTCCCGGGCATGCAGACGCGCGCCGAGCTCTACGAGCTCCTCGACTACGCCTCGTACAGCCGCTTCGACGAGGGCGTCTTCGACTTCTCGCTCGCCGACCACTACGGCGCCTGAGCGCGCCGACCCGCATGAACCGGCGGCGCTCCCCGGCGCCGCCGCCCGCCTCTCGCGAAGGAGCGAAGGATGAGCACGACCGATCAGGACATCCGCAAGGGACTCGTGGGGGTCGTCGTCGACACGACGGCCGTCTCGAAGGTCGACCCGGCGTCGAACTCGCTGCTCTACCGCGGCTACCCCGTGCAGGAGCTCGCGGCGGGGACCTCGTTCGAGGACGTGGCCTGGCTGCTCTGGCACGGCGAGCTCCCCACTGCGGAGGAGACGGCCGGGCTGGCCGCCGTGGAGCGGGCCCACCGCGCCCTGGCCCCCGAGGTGCGCACCGTGATCGACCTGCTGCCGCTGTCGGCGCACCCGATGGACGTCGTGCGGACGGCGGTGAGCGTCCTGGGCGCGCTCGAGGAGGATCCGGACGCCGACGCTCCCGAGGCCGTGCTGGAGCGCTCCGTGCGGCTCTGGGCGGCACTGCCGGCGATCGTCGCCTACGCTCAGCGCCGCCTGCGCGGCCTCGAGCCGATCGAGCCGCGCGACGACCTCGACTACTCCGAGAACTTCCTCTGGACGACCTTCGGCGAGGTGCCGGAGCCGGTCGTCGTCGACGCGTTCCGCGTCTCGCTGGTGCTCTACGCCGAGCACTCCTTCAACGCCTCGACCTTCACGGCCCGCGTCGTGACGTCGACGCTGTCGGACGTCCACTCCGCCGTGACCGCCGCCGTGGGAGCGCTCAAGGGACCGCTCCACGGCGGGGCGAACGAGGCCGTGCTGCACGTGCTCGACGAGGTCGGCACCGGACCGGAGGCGGACCGGCGGTCCCGCGAGTGGCTCGCCGAGGCTCTCGGACAGCGCCGGAAGGTCATGGGGTTCGGCCACCGGGTCTACAAGTCGGGCGACTCGCGGGTGCCGACCATGGACGCCGCTCTCCGGCGGCTCGCCGAGCACGAGGGGGCCGGCGAGATGATGGAGCTGTACGACGCCCTGGCCGCGGCGATGGCCGAGCGGACGGGCATCCTGCCGAACCTCGACTACCCGTCCGGCCCCGCCTACCGGCTGATGGGCTTCGACACCGGGATCTTCACTCCGCTGTTCGTCGCCGCGCGGGTGGTGGGCTGGACGGCCCACGTGATCGAGCAGCGGGGCTCGAACGCGCTCATCCGGCCGCTGTCCGCCTATGACGGGCCGGAGCGCCGCTCGGTCCCGCAGCGCTAGGCGCCGGGAACGGGGAGAGCCGCCCGGTCCCGCAGCGCCGAGCGCCGGGGGACCGGGCGGCTCACTGTCAGCCCCGGGTGTCGCGCTCCTGGGCGCGGAGCGCACGCTCCACGCCGGCCAGGTTCTCGATCACGAGTCGGCGCAGCGCCGGGACCTCCGGGTTCGCGTCGAGCCAGGCGCGGGTGGCGTCGACGATCTCCTGCGAGGGCGTGGCGGCCGGGTAGAAGCCGACGACCAGATACTCGGCGATCTTGTAGCTCTTCGACTCCCAGAGGGTGCGGAGGGCGTCGAAGTAGACCGGGACCATCGCGTCGAGCAGGCGCGGGTCGGCGGCGCGCTGGAAGCCCAGGCCCGTCGAGCGGACGATCGTGTTCGGTGCCGAGTCGTCGGCCGTGACGGAGTCCCACGCCGCGCGCTTCGCCTCCGCGGTCGGCAGTGCGGCACGAGCGTGCGCGGCCGACTGCTGGCCGGTCGCCGTGTTGTCCGAGGCGAGCGCCGCGTCGATGTCGTCCGCACCGGCCCGCCCGCCGGCGACGAGAGCGATCAGCAGCTCCCAGCCGAGGTCGGTGTCGATGTCGAGGCCGCCGAGGGCGGTGGAGCCGTCGAGCAGCGCCTGCACGGCCTCGAGGTGCGCCGGGGTGGACGCGATCGCGGCGAAGAACTTCACGAACTGGAACTGCGCGTCGCTGCCCGGCTCGGCGCTCTGCGCGAGCGTCCACAGCTGATCGCCCGCCTCCTCGACGACCTCGGCCCGGTACTCCGGAGCGACGTACTGGGTGGCGGTGGCGACGAGCTGGTTGAGCACCGTCCGCAGGGTCGTGGACTCGGTCTCGGTCGCGACGTTGCCCAGGACGAGGCGGACGAAGTCGCGCGGCGCCGACTCGGCGTCGCGGGTCGAGTCCCAGACCGAGCCCCAGACCAGCGAGCGGGCCAGGGGGCTGTCGATGCTCGCGAGGTGCTCGACGGCCACGGCGAGCGAAGCGTCGTCGAGGCGGACCTTCGCGTAGGCGAGGTCGTCGTCGTTGAGCAGCACGAGCGCCGGACGGGTGCGGCCGATCAGCTCGGGCACCTCGGTGCGCTCCCCGTCGACGTCCAGCTCGAGGCGCTCGACGCGGACGAGGCGCTCGCCCTCGAAGTCGTACAGGCCGATCGCCAGGCGGTGCGGGCGGATCGTCGGGTACTCCTCGACCGCGGTCTGCAGGATCGCGAAGGACGCGATCGCTCCGCTCTCGTCGACCGCGATCTCGGGGCGGAGCGTGTTCACGCCGGCCGTCTCGAGCCACTGCGCCGACCACTCGGTGAGGTCGCGCCCGCTGGTGGCCTCCAGCTCGACCAGCAGGTCGCGCAGTTCCGTGTTCGAGAAGGCGTGCTTGACGAAGTACTCGTGGACGCCGGCCAGGAACTCCTTCTCGCCGACCCACGCGACGAGCTGCTTGAGCACCGAGGCGCCCTTGGCGTAGGTGATGCCGTCGAAGTTGACCTGGACGTCCTCGAGGTCGTTGATGGTCGCGACGATCGGGTGAGTCGAGGGCAGCTGGTCCTGGCGGTAGGCCCAGCTCTTCTCCATCGCGGCGAAGGTGGTCCACGCCTCGGTCCACTCCGTCGCCTCCGCGGTGGCGAGGGTGGAGGCGTACTCGGCGAACGACTCGTTGAGCCAGAGGTCGTTCCACCACTTCATCGTGACCAGGTCGCCGAACCACATGTGGGCGAGCTCGTGAAGGATCGTGACGACCCGGCGCTCCTTGATCGCGTCCGTCACCTTGGAGCGGAACACGTAGGTCTCGGTGAAGGTCACCGCTCCCGCGTTCTCCATCGCGCCCGCGTTGAACTCGGGGACGAACAGCTGGTCGTACTTCGCGAACGGGTACGGGACGCCGAACTTCTCCTCGTAGAAGGCGAAGCCCTGCTTCGTCTTCTCGAACACGTAGTCGGCGTCGAGGAAGGGCGCGAGCGAGGCCCGGGCGAAGACCCCCAGCGGGATGGTGCGGCCGTCGGAGGAGACGAGCGAGTCGGTCTCGACCACGTAGGGTCCGGCGACGAGGGCCGTGATGTAGGAGGAGATGCGCGGGGTGGGCTCGAAGCTCCAGGTCGCGATCCCCTCGCCCGCCGGGACCGGCTCGGGAGTGGGCTGGTTCGACACGACCTGCCACTGCGCGGGCGCGGTGACGGTGAAGCGGAACTCGGCCTTGAGGTCCGGCTGCTCGAACACCGCGAAGACGCGGCGGGAGTCGGGCACCTCGAACTGCGAGTACAGGTACACCTCGCCGTCGACGGGGTCGACGAAGCGGTGCAGGCCCTCGCCCGTGTTGGTGTAGAGCGCGTCGGCGACGACCGTGAGCTCGTTGTTCGCGGCCAGGACGTCGAGGCGGATCCGGACGCCGTCGGCGACGTCGGCGGGGTCGAGCTCCGCGCCGTTGAGGGTGACGGAGTGGACCGTGCCCGTGACGGCGTCGATGAAGCTCGAGGCGCCCTCGGTGGCGGAGAAGCGCACCGTGGTCGTGCTGAGGAAGGTCTCGGCTCCCCGGGTGAGGTCGAGGGCGATGTCGTAGTCGTGGACCTGGATCAGCGAGGCGCGCTCCTGCGCCTCGCTCCGGGTGAGGTTGTCTCCTGGCACGGGGGTGCTCCATCCGTTCGTCTCGGGCGCTGCCGCGGGCGCCGGGGTGCGGGCGCCGCCGATCCACCCTAGAGCTGCCGGGACCCGCCGTGGAGCCCCGTGGCGCCGATCCTGCGGAGCCGCCGGGGAGCGCGGACGCGGCCCCGGCGAGCGGCGTAGCGTGTCCCCATGACCTCTGTGGACTTCTGGTTCGACCCCTCCTGCCCGTGGGCCTGGATGACCTCGCGATTCGTGGACGAGGTGACCCCCGCGCGCGACCTCGACGTGCAGTGGCACATCATGAGCCTCGCCGTCCTCAACGAGGACAAGGACGTGGACGACTCGTACCGCGCCTTCCTCCCGCGCGCGCTGCGATACACCCGCCTGGTCGCCGCCGTCGCCGAGCGCGAGGGCCGCGAGCATGTCAAGCCGCTCTACGACGCGCTCGGCACCCGGATCCACCCGGGGGGGCGCACCGACGTCGACGCGGTGATCGCCGAGTCGCTCGCCGAGCTCGGCCTGCCTGCGGAGCTCGCCGCCCACGCCGACTCGGACGAGCACGACGAGCCGATGCGCGCCTCCCACTTCGACGGGATCGAGCGGGTCGGCCAGGACGTCGGCACCCCGGTCATCGCGATCGGCGACGTCGCCTTCTTCGGCCCCGTCATCTCGCCGATCCCGAGGGGCGAGCAGGCGCTGACCCTCTGGGACGGCATCGTCGCCGCCGCCTCCTTCGACGGCTTCTTCGAGCTCAAGCGCTCGCGGACCCGCGACCCGCAGTTCGACTGAGCCGACCCGCGGTACTCTGGCTCCCGGCCCGGGCACCGCGGGTCCCAGACGGCTCTTCCGGAGGAGTTCTCTCGTGCGCATCCACATCGCCACGGACCACGCAGGGCTGGACTTCAGCCGTCACCTGATCGAGCACCTCGGCGCCGCCGGTCACGACGTGATCGACCACGGCCCCACGTCCTACGACCCGCTGGACGACTACCCGTCCTTCTGCATCAACGCTGCCGCCGCGGTCGTCCGCGATCAGGAGGCGGGGGTCGAGGCTCTCGGCGTCGTCTTCGGCGGCTCGGGCAACGGCGAGCAGATCGCGGCGAACAAGGTCGCGGGCGTGCGCGCGGCCCTCGTGTGGAACCTGAGCACCGCCGTGCTGGCCCGCCAGCACAACGACGCGAACGTCATCTCGATCGGGGCCCGCCAGCACTCCGTCGAGGAGGCCACCGGCTTCATCGACGCGTTCGTCGCCGAGCCCTTCACCTTCGAGGAGCGGCACGTGCGCCGCATCGCGCAGCTCGCCGAGTACGAGGCCACCGGCGACATCGCCGGCCGGGTCGTCGACTCCGCCGCGAAGGAGCGCTGAGTGCCCGAGGGGCACTCCGTCCACCGGATCGCACTGCAGTTCGAGCGCGACGTCGTCGGGCACCGCGTCGCGACCAGCAGCCCCCAGGGCCGCTTCACCGAGGGAGCCGCGCTCCTCGACGGGCGCGAGGTCCTCGAGTCCACGGCCGTCGGCAAGCACCTGCTGCTGCGCTTCGAGGGCGACCTGACGCTGCACGTCCACCTCGGCCTCTACGGTGCGTGGGACTTCCTCGGGCACGTCTCGCCGCTGTTCCCGGACGGCAAGGCCGGCAGCAGCATCGGCGCTCTCCGGCGCCGCCGCGCCGTGCGCCTCTCCGAGACGGAGCACGAGACCGACTCCGACCTCGACGAGTTCCCGCCGCCGCCCGTGGGCGCGGTGCGCGTACGCATCATGACGGAGGAGACGGTCGCCGACCTGCGCGGCCCCACCGCCTGCGAGGTGATGGACCCCGCCCAGGTGGAGGCCCTCCTCGCCCGCCTCGGTCCGGATCCGGCCGACGACGACTCCGACGAGGCGCGCGACCGCTTCGTGAACCGGCTCCGCAGGACGGCGACGCCGGTCGGGCTGGTGCTGATGGACCAGTCCGTGGTCAGTGGCATCGGCAACATCTACCGCGCGGAGCTGCTCTACCGCGCCGGCCTCGACCCGCACACTCCCGGCAAGCAGGTGCCGCTGGAGCTCGCACAGGAGCTGTGGCGGGACTGGGCGGACCTGCTCGAGGACGGCATCCGGACCGGGATGATGATCACGCGCCGCGGCCTGACGAAGACCGAGCGCTCGAAAGCCGTCCGCAGCCGCGCCGAGCGCAACTACGTCTACAAGCGCGAGGGCCTGCCCTGCCGCGTCTGCGGCACGAACGTGCTGCTCGAGGAGATCGGCGCGCGCAAGCTCTACTGGTGCCCGGTGTGCCAGTCGTGAGCGCGGGTGGAGAGCGGTCCGCCCGGTCGCGCACCCGCCGAGCCGTCCGCCCCGCGCTCCGCGAGGCCGCCCGATGACCGGCGGTCTCCTGCTCCGGGGCGCCCGCCTCCTCGGCTCGTCCCGACCCGGTGCCGTGCTCCTGCGCGACGGCCGCGTGGAAGCGGTCGGACCGGACGCCGCCGCCGCCCCGGGCGACGAGGTGCGCGACCTCGACGGGCGCTGGGTGCTCCCCGGCCTCTGGGACGAGCAC
The DNA here is from genome assembly GCF_002932395.1 of Rathayibacter sp. AY1D9. Taxonomy (NCBI): domain Bacteria; kingdom Bacillati; phylum Actinomycetota; class Actinomycetes; order Micrococcales; family Microbacteriaceae; genus Rathayibacter; species Rathayibacter sp. AY1D9. The sequence goes on along the minus strand of NZ_PSVQ01000012.1, from coordinate 48,939 downwards.
GTCCACTTCTCCCAGTGGGCGATGACGGCCCCGCGCCTGGACGTCTCGTCAGCCGACTCGGCCCGCGGAACGGCGGACGCGGTCCGACGTCGCCTGGCGGAGGAGCCCGGTACCGGCACGCTGATCGGCTTCGGCTTCCGCGACGGCCTCTGGCCGGAGCCGCCGACGACCGCGCTCCTGGACGAGGTCTCTCCGGAGCGGCCCGTCGTGCTGATCAGCGGCGACCTGCACTGCGCCTGGCTGAACTCCGCCGCGTACCGGCGCTACGCCGTCGCTCCCGAGCCCGAGCTGCTGCGCGAGGACGCCTGCTTCGAGCTCGTCACCGCACTCGGCGCCCTCGGCGACGACGAGCTCGACGCACTCGCCGACGCGGCGGCGCGGCGGGCTGCGGCTCGCGGGGTGGTCGGCGTCGTCGACCTCGAGATGCGCTGGAATGTGGGGGACTGGCCCCGTCGCGTCGCTGGCGGAGCACGCTCCCTCCGCGTCGACACCGGCGTCTACCGCGACCACCTCGACCGCGCCCTCGCGGAGGGACTGCGCACTGGCGACGAACTCGACGGCGGTGACGGCCTGCTGCGGATGGGCCCGCTCAAGGTCCTGATCGACGGCTCCCTCAACACGAGGACCGCCTACTGCGCCCACCCCTACGCCGACCACGACGGCAACGGCGTCCTCACCGTGGAGCCCGCCGAGCTGGACGAGCTGCTCGCCCGCGCGGCCGCCGGGGGCATCCGCTCCACCGTGCACGCGATCGGAGACGCCGCGGCGACGCTGGCTCTGGACGCGCTCGGCCGGGTCGGCGGGGGCCGGATCGAGCACGCTCAGCTGCTCGCGGAGACCGACCTTCCGCGGTTCGCCGCGCTCGGCGTGGAGGCCGGAGTGCAGCCCGCGCACGCGCTCGACGACCGCGAGGTGGCGGAGCGGTACTGGCCGGGACGCACCGGCCGGGCGTTCCCGCTGCGCTCGCTGCTCGACTCCGGCGCCCGCGTGGTGCTCGGCTCGGACGCTCCGGTCGCTCCGCTCGACCCGTGGGTCGCGATCTCGGCCGCGGTCGCGCGGGCGCTGCCGGGCGACGAGCCCTGGCATCCGGAGCAGCGGGTGAGCGTCGAGGAGGCGATCGTCGCCTCGACCCGGGTGCGCCGGCTCACGCCCGCGGCCGGCGATCCCGCCGATCTGGTGGTGGTCGACCGCGATCCGCTCGCCGCCGATGCAGGAGCCCTCCGATCCATGCCGGTCGCCGCGACCCTCCTGGCGGGCCGCTTCACGCACGGCGGCTGACCCGCGCCCGTCGCGACTCCGGCTGCTCCGGATCGCGCGGACGGGCCGGGGAACGACGTTGGCCCGCGGGATCCGAGGATCCGCGGGCCGGTCGAGGCGTGGTGCTCAGCTCTCGCTGACGTGGGCGAAGAGGAACCAGCGGTCCTTCTCGAGGCCGCGGCCGATCTCGATCGCGACGTCCTGGCTGCTCGCGTCGATCTCGGCGAGCTCGGCGATCGCCGTGTTGACGGTCGCGATGGCGACGTCCATCTGGCGGATGATCTCGACGATCGCGTTCTCGGAGCGCTGGAAGCCGGGGGTGAGGGGTTCGGACTGCGTCGCCGAGGCGACGGTCTGGATGCGGGCGTCGACCGGGAGGCCGAGGGCGACGACGCGCTCCGCGGCGAGGTCGGCCCACTCGATGGCGCGGCCGACGATCGCGTCGAGCAGCTCGTGGACGCCGATGAAGTTGGCGCCGCGGACGTGCCAGTGCGCCTGCTTGCCGTTGACGGCGAGCGCGGTCATCTCGACGACGACGGGGCTGAGGAACTGGGCGACTCCGGATGCGACATCCGGGTTCGACGAGGTGAGCGACGTGACGGACGTGGTGGACATCGTCTGGTCCTTTCGAGAGGGGGTGACTGATCGTCAACAGTACGCAGATCCCTCGGCGCCGCAAGGAAGCGCAGGCTCGGCTCAGTCCGGTGAAGGACAGGCTCACCTCTGTCGCGGAGGGGCGTCACGGGGGCTTCCCCCCGGGTGCCCGGAGCCGTGCCGCCGGTACGCTCGACCGGGTCGCGGCGGCGGCGGGAGCGGACAGGAGGCGCGGATGAGCGGAGCATCGACGGCCCTCGGCGAGGCCTCGCGCGCCTACCTCCGGCTCTGGCGCGGACTGCCCCGGGAGGTGGTCGCGCTGGTGGCCGCGATCCCGGTCGCGCTCCTCGGCGCCTTCTGCGCCGGCGTCGCGCTGGCCGTCGCGCTCGGGCTCGTCGGAGTCCTGATCGGCCTGGTGTTCCTGCCCGCCGCCCTCTACACGGCGCGCTTCTTCTCGCGGGCCGCCGTCGGCCTCGACGTGCTGGCCGGACGGCCCGCCGTCCCCCGGCCGCAGTGGCGGCGACCGCCCTCCGCCGTCACTCCCTCGACCTTCGCCCTCTACGGTCCGGTGATCGACGGGCACTACTGGCTCGCTCTCCTGCACACGCTCGTCGTGGCTCCGGTGCTCGCGCTGCTGTCCGGACTGCTCCTCGCGCTGTGGACCTGGGCGGGCCCGGGCACGGTGGCCGCCGCGCTCACGGGGGCCCCCGGTCCGGCCCGCCTGCTGGCCGAGAGCGGAGCAGCTCTGCTGGGCGCCCCGCAGCCTCCGGCGGGACTGGTCGCCGCGGCGACGGTCGCCACGACCGTCCTCTTCGTCTCGACCCTGCCGTTCGCCACCCGCGGCCTCTCCCTCCTGCACTGGCTGGTCGACCGTCGCCTGCTCGGCCCGTGGGAGTCGGAGGCGCTCCAGCGCGAGGTCGCCGAGCTGAGCGCCTCCCGCGGCGCAGCCGTCGCCGCCGAGGACCGCGCGCTGCGCCGGCTCGAGCGCGACATCCACGACGGCCCGCAGCAGCGCCTGATCCGGGTCCAGATGGACCTGGCCTCGGCCCGCAACCGACTCGCCGCCGACCCGGAGTCCGCCGCCCGCCTGGTCGACGAGGCTCGCGAGCACGTGCGCGCCGCGCTCGACGAGCTGCGCGCCCTCTCCCGCGGAGTGGCGCCGCCGATCCTGCAGGACCGGGGCTTCGAGGCGGCGGTGCACTCGCTCGCCGAGCTCAGCCCCGTGCCGGTCGAGGTCCTCACCGAGCACCCCGTGGCGGACGTCCCGCCCGAGGTCGAGCGCAGCGTCTACTTCGTCGTCGCCGAGCTGCTCGCCAACGTCTCCAAGCACTCCGGTGCCCGATCGGTGCGGGTGCATCTCGACACCCGCGACTCCGGCACTCCGGGGGAGCGCTGGCTCGACGCCTGGGTGGTCGACGACGGAGTCGGCGGGGCGTCGCCGGTCGCCGGTCACGGTCTCGAGGGGGTGGGCGGGCGCGTCCGGGGCCTGCGCGGGATCCTGAGCGTGGAGTCGCCGGTCGGCGGGCCGACCACGGTCGGGGTGCACGTCCCCTACCGCCCGGCCGCCCTATCCTGAGGGCGTGCCCGTGATCCGCGTCGCCATCGCCGAGGACTCGGTCCTCCTGCGCGAGGGCCTGGTCCGCCTCTTCGAGGACGCGGGGTTCGCCTCCGTCGGCGCCTTCGGGGACGCGGACGCCCTGCTCGCCGATCTGGCGCGGGACCCGGCCGGCGTCGACGTCGCCGTGCTCGACGTCCGGATGCCGCCGACCTTCCGCGACGAGGGCGTCCGCGGGGCGCTGGAGATCCGCCGGCGCTACCCGCAGGTGTCGGTCCTGCTGCTCAGCCAGTACGTCGAGGTCACCTACGCGCAGGAGCTGCTCGGCTCCGGCGACGGCGGACTCGGCTACCTCCTGAAGGACCGGGTCGCCTCCGTGGAGGAGCTGCGCGACGCCGTCGAGCGCGTCGCGGCGGGCGGAACCGTCCTCGACCCGCAGGTCGTCGCCTCGCTCCTGCAGCGCAACCGCGACCCGCTCGCCTCGCTGACCCCGCGGGAGCGGGAGGTGCTGGAGCAGATGGCCCAGGGGCGCACGAACGCGGGCATCGCCTCTGCTCTCTTCGTCGGCGTGGGCGCCGTGGAGAAGAACGTGACCGCGATCTTCCAGAAGCTCGGGCTCGAGGACTCGGGCTCCGACCACCGGCGGGTGCTGGCGGTCCTCGCCTTCCTGCGCGCCGGGCGCTGACCACCGGAGAAGAGGAGAACCCGATGCCGTCGAGTCCTGCGGAGGGCGCCCGCGTCCTCGCCCTGACCGGGGGACGCGCCCCGGAGATCGCCGACACCGCGTGGGTCGCTCCGGGCGCCACCGTGATCGGCTCCGTGCGCCTGGGGGAGCGGGCGAGCGTCTGGTACGGCGCCGTCCTGCGCGCCGAGCACGCGCGGATCGAGCTCGGCGCCGGCAGCAACCTCCAGGACGGCGTCGTCGTCCACGTCGACGCCGACTACGACGCGGTCATCGGCGCCGGAGTCTCGGTCGGGCACAACGCCGTGCTGCACGGCTGCACCCTCGAGGACGACGTGCTGGTCGGCATGAGCGCGACCGTCCTGAACGGGGCCGTCGTCGGCACCGGCTCGCTGATCGCCGCGGGCGCCGTCGTCCTCGAGGGGACGGTCGTCCCGCCGAGCTCGCTGGTGGCGGGCGTCCCCGGGAGGGTCCGGCGGGAGCTGACGGAGGAGGAGCGCGAGGGCATCCGCCGGAACGCCGCCTCGTACCTCGCCCTGACGGAGGAGCACCGCGGCGCGGTCGGCTGAGCACGCCCGGAACGACGAAGAGCCCCGGACATCCGGGGCTCTTCGAGAGGAGAGGGGCTGACGAGAATCGAACTCGCATCATCTGTTTGGAAGACAGAGGCTTTACCACTAAGCTACAGCCCCGAATCGCTGGTCTGACGACCGCGAACCGGTGCGACCGGGTCTCTCGACCGGGCACCAGGACAGCGTAGTACATCGCGCGAGCACCGTGGACACCCCGGTCGTCCTCCGCCGCGCGGTTCCGGTCGCCGCTGCCGCGGTGCAGTACACTTGCGAAGGCCATTTCGGCGTGTCGCGCAAGCGCACGTGCGGGGACGGCTCGACGAGAGTCTCACGCACGGTGCCCAGGCCCGCGCATCCGGGGCGTAGCTCAGCTTGGCTAGAGCGCCCGCTTTGGGAGCGGGAGGTCGCAGGTTCGAATCCTGTCGCCCCGACCACGAGTACTCATCGTGACGACATCGACCCGTGACGACCGTCATCCGGCGCCGACACCAACCAGCACAGGAGATCCCCTCACGTGAAGACCACGGTAGAACAGCTGAGCCCGACCCGCGTGAAGCTCGCGATTTCGGTCACCCCGGACGAGCTCGGCCCCAGCATCACGCACGCCTACGGCCACATCGCCGAGCAGATCAACGTCCCCGGCTTCCGCAAGGGCAAGGTCCCGCCCGCCATCGTCGACCAGCGCGTCGGCAAGGCCGCGGTGCTCGAGCACGCGGTCAACGAGGGCCTCGACGGCTTCTACCGCGAGGCCGTCCGCGAGACCGAGGTCCGCCCCCTGGGCCGCCCGCAGGCCGACATCGTCGCCTGGCCGAGCGACAAGGACTTCACCGGCGACCTCGAGCTCGCCATCGAGGTCGACGTGCGCCCCGAGATCACCGTCCCGGACTACGACGGCATCGAGCTCACCGTCGAGGCGGCCGAGGTCACCGACGCCGACGTCGACGCCGAGCTGGACAAGCTCCGCAGCCGCTTCGGCACCCTGGTCACCGTGGACCGCCCGGCGAAGACCGGCGACTTCGCGCAGATCGACCTGGTCGCCTCCATCGACGGCGTCGAGGTCGACACCGCCAACGCCATCTCGTACGAGCTCGGCTCGGGCGAGCTGATCGAGGGCATCGACGAGGCGCTCGACTCGCTCACCGCGGGCGAGAGCACCACGTTCACCGCTCCGCTGCTCGGCGGTGACCACGCCGGCGAGCAGGCCGAGATCGCCGTCGCGCTCACCGCCGTCAAGGAGCGCGAGCTCCCCGAGGCCGACGACGACTTCGCGCAGATCGCCAGCGAGTTCGACACCATCGCCGAGCTGCGCGAGTCGCTCAAGGAGCAGGCCGCTCAGCAGAAGACCTTCGGCCAGGGCGGCGAGGCCCGCGAGAAGCTCGTCGAGGCGCTGCTCGCCCTCGTCGAGGTCCCCGTGCCCGCCGGTCTCGTCGAGGACGAGGTGCACCGCCACCTCGAGGGCGAGAACCGCCTCGAGGACGACGAGCACCGCGCCGAGGTCAAGGAGGCCAGCGAGAAGACCTTCAAGACGCAGATCCTCCTCGACCACGTCGTCGAGCAGGAGAAGGTCCAGGTCAGCCAGGACGAGCTCACGCAGTACCTCATCCAGGGTGCGGCGCAGTACGGCATGGAGCCGAACGAGTTCATCAAGATCCTGTCCGAGAACAACCAGATCGGCCAGATGGTCGGCGAGGTCGCCCGCAACAAGGCGCTCGCGATCGTCCTCGGCAAGGCGAAGGTCACCGACACCGAGGGCAACGCCGTCGACCTGACCGCGTTCACCGCGGTCCCCGGTGACGACGAGGCCGTCGAGGCCTCCGACGAGGCCGTCGCCTCGGACGAGACCGAGGTCGTGGAGGAGGCTCAGGCCGCCGCCGACGCCGAGGTCCCCGCGGAGCCCGTCGCCGAGGAGCCCGCTGCCGAGGAGGAGCCCGCCCCGGCCCCCAAGAAGAAGCGCGCGCCGGCCAAGAAGAAGGCCGCCGCTCCCGCCGAGGAGACCCCGGCCGCGGAGTAGTCGCCGCGAGCACGTCAGGAGCCGCCCCCCGATCCGTCGGAGGGCGGCTCCTCTCGTTGGGGGGGCTCCGGTCCGCCCCGGGCGAACACGGGCGACTCCCGCTCCGCCCCGGGCGAACACGGCCGGATCGGGTTGGCGGCGTCCGATAGATTCGCCTCCGAAGCGACAACTGAAACGGAGCAATACATGGCCGACATGGTTATGCCCAACAGTGTTTTCGACCGCCTGCTCAAGGACCGGATCATCTGGCTCGGTTCCGAGGTGCGCGACGAGAACGCGAACGAGATCGCCGCGAAGCTCCTGCTCCTGGCAGCCGAGGACTCCGAGCGGGACATCTACCTCTACATCAACTCGCCCGGCGGCTCCATCACCGCGGGCATGGCGATCTACGACACGATGCAGTTCGTCCCGAACGACATCGTGACCGTGGGCATCGGGATGGCGGCCTCCATGGGCCAGCTGCTCCTCACCGCCGGAACCCAGGGCAAGCGCTACATCACCCCGAACGCGCGGGTGCTCCTCCACCAGCCGCACGGCGGCTTCGGCGGCACGGCCTCCGACATCCAGACCCAGGCGCAGCTCATCCTCGACATGAAGAAGCGCCTCGCCGAGATCACCGCCAAGGCGACCGGCAAGACCGTCGAGCAGGTCAACGAGGACGGCGACCGCGACCGCTGGTTCAGCGCCGAGGAGGCCCTGGCCTACGGCTTCGTCGACCACATCCGCTCGTCGGCGACCGACGTGGCCGGCGGTGGCGGAACCGCCATCGACGAGTAGTCCAGCGAACGCGCCGAGAGATCAGGAACAGACAATGACCACACCCACCTTCGGCGGAACGGCGTTCGGCTCCGGAGCCGCACCGTCCTCGCGCTACATCCTCCCCACGTTCGAGGAGCGCACGGCCTACGGCTACAAGCGCCAGGACCCGTACGCCAAGCTCTTCGAGGACCGCATCATCTTCCTCGGAGTCCAGGTCGACGACGCCTCCGCGGACGACATCATGGCCCAGCTCCTCGTGCTCGAGAGCCAGGACCCGGACCGCGACATCGTCATGTACATCAACTCGCCCGGTGGCTCCTTCACCGCGATGACGGCGATCTACGACACGATGCAGTACATCCGCCCGCACATCCAGACGGTCGTGCTCGGCCAGGCCGCCTCGGCCGCCGCCGTGCTCACCGCCGCGGGAACGCCCGGCAAGCGCCTCGCGCTGCCGAACGCGCGCATCCTCATCCACCAGCCCGCCGTGCAGCAGGGCGGGGGCCAGGCCTCGGACATCGAGATCCAGGCCGCCGAGATCATGCGCATGCGCGAGTGGCTCGAGGAGACGCTGTCGCACCACTCGAACCGCTCGATCGAGCAGGTCAAGAAGGACATCGACCGCGACAAGATCCTCGGCGCGAGCGACGCGCTCGAGTACGGGCTGATCGACCAGGTGCTCACCAGCCGCAAGAGCCTCCCGGCTCTCACGGCGTAGGGCGTCCAGGAGGGGCCGGGTGGCGGAGCGATCCGCCGCCCGGCCCCTCTCTGCGTCCTGCGTCGCCGTAGCAAAGCGCCACACGAGGCGCAAGGCACGGCGAATCCGGCCCGCCTGCCGAGCCCTCGCGGCTCAGCGGCTAGGCTCGGAGCAGTGTCAGGGGGCTCGTCCCGCTCGCACCGGCCGGAGCTCCGGGCTCCGTTGCACGACCGACCGACGCACGACAGACGCACGACAAGGAAGTGGGGCATCCCCGTGGCACGTATTGGCGAAAGCGCCGACCTGCTGAAGTGCTCCTTCTGCGGCAAGAGCCAGAAGCAGGTCCAGCAGCTCATCGCGGGACCGGGCGTCTACATCTGCGACGAGTGCGTCGAGCTCTGCAACGAGATCATCGAGGAGCGCCTCTCCGAGTCGAGCGAGGAGACGAGCCACGAGTTCGACCTCCCGAAGCCGAAGGAGATCTTCGGCTTCCTCGAGGAGTACGTGATCGGGCAGGAGCAGGCCAAGAAGGCCCTCGCCGTCGCCGTGTACAACCACTACAAGCGCGTACGCGCCCGCAACACCATCACCGCCGCCGACGCGATCCACGACGAGGTCGAGATCGCCAAGAGCAACATCCTGCTCATCGGCCCCACGGGATGCGGGAAGACCTACCTCGCCCAGACCCTCGCGAAGCGCCTCAACGTGCCCTTCGCCGTCGCGGACGCCACGGCCCTCACCGAGGCGGGCTACGTCGGCGAGGACGTCGAGAACATCCTCCTCAAGCTCATCCAGGCCGCCGACTACGACGTCAAGCGTGCCGAGACCGGCATCATCTACATCGACGAGGTCGACAAGATCGCGCGGAAGGCCGAGAACCCCTCGATCACGCGCGACGTCTCGGGCGAGGGAGTGCAGCAGGCACTGCTCAAGATCCTCGAGGGCACCGTCGCCTCCGTGCCCCCGCAGGGCGGGCGGAAGCACCCGCACCAGGAGTTCATCCAGATCGACACGACGAACGTCCTCTTCATCGTCGCCGGCGCCTTCGCCGGGCTCGAGGACATCATCTCGTCGCGGGCGGGCAAGCGCGGCATCGGCTTCGGCGCCCCGCTGCACAACAAGGAAGACGAGATCAACATCTTCAGCGAGGTCCTCCCGGAGGACCTGCACAAGTTCGGGCTGATCCCCGAGTTCATCGGGCGCCTCCCCGTCGTCACGACGGTCACGCAGCTCGACCAGGTCGCGCTCATGCAGATCCTCACCGAGCCGCGCAACGCGCTCGTGAAGCAGTACCAGCGGATGTTCGAGATCGACGGCGTCGAGCTCGAGTTCGACCGGGGCGCTCTCGAGGCCATCGCGGACCTGGCGGTCCTCCGCCAGACCGGCGCCCGCGGACTGCGCGCGATCCTCGAGGAGGTGCTCGGCCCGATCATGTTCGAGGTGCCCTCCTCGGACGAGGTGGCGCGCGTCGTCGTCACCCGCGCCGCGGTGCTCGACAACGCGGCCCCGACGATCGTGCCCCACGCTCCCCGTCGCCAGGAGAAGAGCGCCTAGTCGCTCCCCGCCCCGCTCTGCCAGTTCACCGCGATTGGCCCGGCGGATCGTCGGGCGAGGCGCTCCCGCTTCCCTAACCTGGCGGAGCGTGCCGACGGCGCGTCCGGTCGCCTCGGTGCCGTCGATCCTCCGGGAGGCTCCGCCATCGTCCAGCCGCTGCTCGCCGGGATCGTCGCCGCCCTGACCGGCTTCTCGAGCTCGTTCGCGATCGTGCTCGCCGGGGTGGTCGCGGTGGGCGCGACGGACGAACAGGCGGCCTCGGGCCTCCTCGCCGTCTGCGTGCTGCAGGGAGTCCTGTGCATCGCGCTGAGCATCCGCTACCGCGTGCCGATGACCTTCGCCTGGAGCACGCCGGGCGCCGCCCTGCTGGCCGCGACCGCGACGCTCCCCGGCGGCTTCGACCGCGCGGTCGGGGCGTTCCTGGTCGCCTCCGCTCTGCTGGTGGTCACCGGGCTGTGGCCGGCGCTCGGGAGGCTCGTCGCGCGCATCCCGCGGCCGCTCGCGAACGCCATGCTCGCGGGCATCCTGTTCCCGCTCGTCCTGGCGCCGGTGCGCGCGGCGGTCGAGATCCCCTCACTCGCGCTGCCGGTGATCCTGCTCTGGCTGCTGCTCCTGCGGCTCCTGCCCCGCTGGGCGGTGCCGGCCGCGATCGCCCTGGCGATCGTGCTGCTGATCGTGACGGACGGCGCGGCACTCGCCGGTGCGCCGCTGCTCCCCGTGCCGCAGTTCGTCGCTCCGGTGTTCGAGATCGGAGCGATGGTCGGGATCGGCCTGCCGCTCTACGTGGTCACCATGGCCGGGCAGAACATCCCGGGCATCGCGGTGCTGACGAGCTTCGGCTTCGCGGCCCACTCGCGTCCCGGGATCGTCTCGACCGGTGCTCTCTCCGGGGTCTCGGCGATCTTCGGCGGCGTGCCGATCAACTACGCCGCGCTCAGCGCCGCGCTGACCGCGGGTCCCGAGGCCTCACCGCGGCCGGAGGAGCGCTGGGTCGCCTCGGTCTCGGCGGGCGCCTCCTACCTCGTGCTGGGCGTGTTCGCCGGAGCGGCCGCCGCGCTGGTGTCCTCCGCGAGCCCGCTGCTGATCGAGGCGGTCGCCGGTCTGGCGCTGCTGGGGGTGTTCGTGTCGGCGGTGCAGGCCGCTGTGGAGGACGCGCGGCTGCGGCTGCCGGCGGCGGCGACGCTCCTGGTCACCGCCTCCGGCACGACCATCGCGGGGATCGGCTCGGCCTTCTGGGGCCTGGTCGTGGGACTCGTCCTCCTCGCCTGGCTCGTCCCCCGGCGCCGCTAGAGGAGGCCGCGGCGCGCGAGCAGCGGCTCGGTCCGCGCATCCCGCCCGCGGAACGCGCGGTACGCGTCGAGCGGATCGCGGGAGCCGCCGAGCTCGAGTACCCCGCGGCGGAAGCGCTCGCCCGCCGAGCGGTCGAGGCCGCCGTTCTCCTCGAACCACTCGACCGTGTCCGCGTCGAGGATCTCGCTCCAGATGTAGGAGTAGTAGCCCGCGGAGTAGCCGCCGGAGAAGACGTGCGCGAAGTACGTGCTGCGGTAGCGGGGCGGCACGGCGGGAAGGAGGAGGCCCGCGCCGTCGAGCACGTCGCGCTCGAAGGCGGCCGCGTCGCGCGGCTCGACCGGGGCCGGCAGGGAGTGCCAGGCGAGGTCGAGCAGGGCGGACGCCAGGTACTCGCTCGTCGCGAAGCCCTCGCCCCATAGCGCGGACGCCTCGAGGCGCTCGACGGTCCCCGCGGGCAGGGCCTCGCCGGTCTCGACGTGGCGGGCGTACTCGGCGAGGAGCCCGGGGCGGCGCACCCACGTCTCGTTCACCTGGCTCGGGAACTCGACGAAGTCCCGGAACACCGCGGTACCGGCGAAGCGCGGGTACCGCGTGCTCGCGAACAGGCCGTGCAGGGCGTGCCCGAACTCGTGGAAGAGCGTCTCCACCTCGTCGAGGCTGAGAAGGGCGGGCACACCCGGGCCCGGAGCCGACAGGTTCAGGTTGTTCACGACGACGGCGGAGTCGCCGAGCAGCGAGGTGCGGCTGGACAGGGAGTTCATCCACGCCCCGCCGCGCTTCGAGTCGCGGGTGAAGGGATCGAGCAGGAACAGGCCCAGCGGGGTCCCGTCCTCCTCGTGCACCTCGAACACGCGGACGTGCTCGCTGTAGCCGGTCAGGTCGCTCCGCTCCGAGAAGCGGACGCCGTAGAGACCGGTGGCGGCGGCGAACACGCCGTGCCGGAGCACCCGCTCCAGCTCGAAGAAGGGACGCAGTGCGCTGGAGTCGACGGAGTAGCTCTCCGACCGCACGCGCTCCTCGTAGTAGGCGCGATCCCACGCCTCGATCGTGAAGCGCGGCGCTCCGGCGGCGTCCTGCTCGGCGTCGGCGGAGGCCTGCATCCGCTCGAGCTCGATCCTCGCGTTCCGGGCGGCGGGAGCGGCGAGCTCGTGCAGCAGCGACAGGACGCGCTCCGGCGAGCCCGCGGTCTGGCCCGAGATCACGAACTCGGCGTGCGAGGCCGCGCCCAGCAGAGCTGCGCGCTCGGCCCGCAGCGCGACGATCTGCTGCAGGGTCGCGGTGGTGTCGTGCGGCCCGCCTTCCGCACCGCGGCCGACAGAGGCGCGCAGGACGCGCTCGCGGACGCCGCGGTCGCGCAGACGCGCGAGCCAGGGGTGGCCGGAGTAGAGGGGCAGGGTGATCAGCCAGCCGTCGACACCGCGGTCGGCGGCGGCGCGCGCGGCGGCCGAGACGTCGGACTCGTCGAGCCCGTCGAGGCCGGCGACGTCCTCGAGGAGGACAGCCCGGTCGTTCGACTCGGCGAGCAGGTCCTTCTCGAAACGCGTGGTCAGGGTCGAGAGCTGCTCGTTCAGCTCGCCGAGCCGTGCCTTCCCCACGTCGTCGAGGAGCGCACCGGAGCGCTCGAACCCGGTGATCCTCCGCTCGAGGAGGTAGGCCGTCTCGGCGTCGAGGTCGAGCTCCGACGACTGCTCGGCGAGGGTGCGGAGCCGGGCGAACAGGCGCGGGTCGAGGCTGATCGCATCGCTGTGGGCCGAGAGCAGCGGAGCGAGCTCGGCCTCCAGAGCGTCGGTGAGCGGAGTGCGGTCGGAGGCGGCGACGGTGAAGAAGACGGCGCTCACCCGGCGCAGCTCGCGCCCCGCCCGCTCGAGGGCGACGAGGGTGTTCTCGACGGTCGGCGGCTCGGAGGCGCCGGCGATCGCGTCGATCTCGGCGCGGTGCCGGCGGAGGGCCTCGAGGAACGCCGGGCGGTAGGCCTCGGGGTCGACGGCGGCGAAGTCGGGGAGCCCGTGGGGGAGTCCGCTGGGCTCGAGCAGGACGGCGACGGGATCGGGTGCGCTCATCCTGCGAGCCTAGAGCGCGAGCGGGGGAGCGGGCTCCGACTCAGGATCGCAGGACGCGCGCGCTCACCGGACTCGACGACCGCGCCGCGAAGGGGCGTCAGCCCCAGTCGTCGTCGTCCTCGCCCTCCACGCGGCCCTGCGGCTGCGTGATGTAGGCAGCGTCCTCGTCAGGACGGTAGGTGATCGTCGTGCCGTCGTCGAGTTCGAGGACGGGCCTGCCCTCGAGCCAGGTGAGCGTCCAGCGCCAGTCGGCGGTCGCCGTGCCGGCCGCGGTGAGCTCGCCCTCGACGTCGCCGATGGCGGTGACGACGATCTCGGGGAGGGTCTGCGGCGGCACCTGGCCGACCGACCAGCGGGTTCCGAGCTGCATGGGAGGGGTCCTCTCGACGGTGGGGAGGGAGGCGGGACCATTCCCGCCTCCCGGGAGCGGCGCTACGCCTCGGTCTCGAGCTCGATGCCGACCGCGAGGGCGTCGCCCTCGGCGAAGTCGAGCGTCGCGATCCTGCCGACGGCCGCGAGGTCTCCCGCGGCGAGTCGGAGAGACGCGACGAGCTCGGCGGGCGCCGTCACCAGGGCGGAGCGGGCCGGCGTCTTCTGCGAGGCCTTCGCATCGGTCTTCGCGCGCCGGATGGCCGTGAGGACCGAGCTCGCCGCGGCCAGGACGGCGGGGTCGCCGCCCAGGCCCTCGACGGCCGGCCAGGGGCGCAGGTGCACCGAGTCGTCGTGCGACCACGACCAGGTCTCCTCCGTCGCGAACGGCAGGAACGGCGCGAACAGGCGCTGGAGGACGTCGAGCGCCCGGTGCAGGGCGGCGGCGGCGGACGCGCCGTCCTCGCTGTACGCGCGCTCCTTCACCAGCTCCAGGTAGTCGTCGCAGAACGTCCAGAAGAACGCCTCCGTCGTCTCGAGGGCGCGGGCGTGGTCGTAGTTCTCGAGCGCCGTCGTCGCGTCGGCGACCACGGTGTCGAGGGTGGCCAGCATGCTGAGGTCGAGAGGGTCGGTGACCTCGGCGCCCTCGGCGAGAGGGAAGCCGTGGATGAACTTCGCCGCGTTGAGGATCTTGATCGCCAGTCGGCGGCCGATCTTGATCTGCGTCGGGTTCTGCGGGTCGAAGGCCGCGTCGGTGCCCAGGCGCGAGGAGGCGGCCCAGTAGCGGACCGCGTCCGAGCCGTGCTGCTCGAGCATCGCGGCGGGAGTGACCACGTTGCCCTTCGACTTCGACATCTTCTTACGGTCGGGGTCGACGATGAAGCCGGACACGGTCGCCGTGCTCCACGGGGCGCGGCCGTCCTCGAGCTGCGAGCGCAGGAGGGTCGAGAAGAGCCAGGTGCGGATGATGTCCTGGCCCTGCGGGCGCAGGTCGTAGGGAGCGACCAGCTGCCAGAGCTCGTCGTCCCGCTCCCAGCCGCCCGCGAGCTGCGGGGTCAGCGAGGAGGTCGCCCAGGTGTCCATCACGTCGAGCTCGCCCTGGAAGCCGCCCGCCGCTCCGCGCTGGTCCTCCGTGTAGCCGGGGGCCGGGTCGCTGGAGGGATCCACCGGCAGCGCCGCCTCGTCCGGCACGATCGGGGAGTCGAAGACGGGGTTGCCGTCGCCGTCGAGCGGGTACCACACCGGGATCGGCACGCCGAAGAAGCGCTGGCGCGAGATCAGCCAGTCGCCGGAGAGGCCGTTCACCCAGTTCTCGTAGCGGACGCGCATGAACTCCGGCACGAAGCGCACGTCGCGGCCGAGCTCCAGCAGGCGCTCCTTGAGCACCGCGTCGCGAGCGCCGTTGCCGATGTACCACTGGCGGGTCGACACGATCTCGAGCGGCTTGTCGCCCTTCTCGAAGAACTTGACCTGGTGGGTGATGGGGCGCGGGTCGCCGACCATCTCGCCGGACTCCTTCAGCAGCGCCACGACGGCCTGCTTCGCGGAGAAGACGGTCTTGCCGGCGAGCTGCTCGTACGCGGCGCGGCCCCCGTCGCTCGTGATCGCGGCGGGCGCCTCCGAGATCAGGCGGCCGTCGAAGCCGATGATCGCGCGGTTGGGCAGGTCGAGCTCGCGCCACCAGACCACGTCCGTGATGTCGCCGAAGGTGCAGATCATCGCGATGCCCGAGCCCTTGTCCTTCTGCGCGAGGTGGTGCGCGAGCACCGGGACCTCGACGTCGAAGAGCGGCGTGCGGACGGTGGTGCCGAACAGCGGCTGGTAACGCTCGTCGTCGGGGTGCGCGACGAGGGCGACGCAGGCCGGCAGCAGCTCGGGACGGGTCGTCTCGATGAAGACGTCCTCGCCGCCCTCGCGGTGGAAGCCGAGGCGGTGGTAGGCGCCGGGCTGGTCCTTGTCCTCGAGCTCCGCCTGGGCGACGGCGGTCCGGAAGGTGATGTCCCAGAGCGTCGGGGCCTGCGCCTGGTAGGCCTCGCCTCGGGCGAGGTTGCGGAGGAAGGCGCGCTGCGAGGCGGCCTGCGACTCGTCGCCGATGGTCCGGTAGCTCTGCGACCAGTCGACGGACAGGCCGAGGGCCCGCCAGACGTCCTCGAACTGCTTCTCGTCCTCGACGGTGAGGCGCTCGCACAGCTCGACGAAGTTGCGGCGCGAGATCGGCTTCTGGTCGGCGGCCTTGCTGCTCTTGTTGTCGCCGCCCTCGAACGGAGGCGTGAAGCCGGGCTCGTAGGGGAGCGTCGGGTCGCAGCGCACACCGTAGTAGTTCTGCACGCGGCGCTCGGTGGGCAGGCCGTTGTCGTCCCAGCCCATCGGGTAGAAGACGCTCTTGCCGCGCATCCGCTGGAACCGCGCGACGACGTCGGTGTGCGTGTAGGAGAAGACGTGCCCGATGTGCAGCGACCCGGACGCGGTGGGCGGCGGGGTGTCGATCGAGTAGACGTCGGCGCGGGTGAGGCCGGTGCGGTCGAACCGGTAGGTCCCGTCGATCTGCCAGCGGAGGCCCCACGTGCCCTCCAGGCCCTCGAGGGCGGGCTTCGCGGGGAGGCGGTCGGCGAGGGTCATGATGCTCCGGTTCGCTATGGGCGGCACCGTGTCGGTGGTGATGGTGCCTGGATGGGGGCTCCGGGGCGAGTCGCCCGCCGGCCGCGACGATTCTACCGGAGCGGCGGGAGCCGGGTCAGTCGACGACGGGGGTGAAGCCGGCGCGGACGGGCGCGAGCGCCTCGTCGAGATAGGGCACGAGCTCGCCGCGGGTGGGGCCCGCCGCGGCCCACGCCTGCACGGCCGCCACCGCGGCTCCGACGCTCGCGTAGGCGATGGCGCGCGAGAGGTGCGAGGGCAGCGGGCGCGCGCTCCGCTCCTCCACGAAGCGGGCGATCACGGCCGCCTGCCGGGCGAGGCGGCCGAGGGCCGACGCCTGCAGCTCGTGGACGCTGCCGATCATCTCGGACTGGGTGAGCACCCACGGCACCGTCGCGGGTCCGAAGCCGGAGCCGATCGCGAGCAGCGCGTCGCCGAGCGCGTCCATCACCGGCGCCTCTGCCGCCGTCTCGGCCAGCGCCTCCGGGAGCTCGGCCAGCCGGTCGTCGACCAGCACCCAGAAGACGTCGCTCTTGGACTCGAAGTAGTTGAAGAAGGTGTTGCGCGAGACCCCCGCCCGCTGGGCGATCTGCTCGATCGTCGTGCCCGCGTAGCTCTGCTCGACGAAGAGGTCCAGTGCGGCGTCCTCGAGCATGGAGCGCGACGACGCGCGGGGTCGTCCGCGCTGCACTCCTCGCACCATGAACCGCTCCTGCTCCGCTTCCCCCGACGCGCTAGGATAGCGCCGGACGACTTCGACCCGGCCATCACCGGTGAGTCTCCGGAAGAACGGCGCCGGCTCCGGCCTGCGCCCAGTAGACCCGGACGGGTGCGGCCCGTGACAGCCGATCGAGTGGGAACGCGTCAGCGGGCACTCCTCCGGGAGCGACCGGCCGACCGGTCCAAGCGAGGTGGTACCGCGACCCGGCCCGGGGTCTGAGATCCGGGCGGGCCGTCCTCGTGCAGACCAGCAGCACTGCCAGGAGACCGCACGTGACCTACCCCCTTACCCCGCCCACCCCGCACGGAGCCGAGCCCGCCGAGGGCTCCGCGTTCGGCCGGGGCGTGTCCCCGTCGCCGCGCTTCCCCGAGATCGAGGAGCGCGTGCTCGCGTACTGGAAGGCGGACGACACCTTCCAGGAGTCGATCCGGCAGCGCGAGGGAGCGCCGGAGTGGGTCTTCTACGACGGCCCGCCGTTCGCCAACGGCCTGCCGCACTACGGGCACCTCCTCACCGGCTACGCCAAGGACGTCTTCCCCCGCTTCGAGACCATGCGCGGACGGCAGGTGCACCGCCGCTTCGGCTGGGACACCCACGGCCTGCCCGCCGAGCTCGAGGCGGAGCGGCAGCTCGGCATCACCGACAAGTCCCAGATCGAGGAGATGGGCGTCGCGGCCTTCAACGCCGCCGCGAAGGAGTCGGTGCTGCGCTACACCGGGGAGTGGCAGGACTACGTCACCCGCCAGGCGCGCTGGGTCGACTTCGACGACGACTACAAGACGCTCGACCCCACCTTCATGGAGTCGGTGATCTGGGCGTTCAAGCAGCTCTACGACAAGGGCCTCGCCTACGAGGGCCACCGCGTGCTGCCGTACTGCTGGCGCGACCAGACGCCGCTCTCGAACCACGAGCTGCGGATGGACGACGACGTCTACAAGATGCGCCAGGACCAGACGGTCACCGTCACCTTCCCGCTGGTCGGCGAGACGGCGGAGGCGCTCCAGCTGACGGCGGTCCGCGCTCTCGCGTGGACGACGACGCCGTGGACGCTGCCGACGAACCTCGCGCTCGCCGTCGGGCCCGACATCGAGTACGCGGTCGTCCCCGCCGGCCCGAACGGCGCGGCCGACGGCAGGGGCGAGCCCGAGGAGCGCGAGCTCTCGGCCGAGTACCTGCTCGCCATCGACCAGGTCGGCGCCTACGCGAAGGACCTCGGCTATCCGGACGCGGAGTCGGCCCTGGCCGCCGTCTCGCGCACCCACCGGGGCTCCGAGCTCGAGGGGATCAGCTACGACCGCCTCTGGGACCACTACGCGGACACCGAGGCCTGGGGCACGCAGAACGCGTGGCGCATCCTCGTCGCCGACTACGTGACCACCAGCGAGGGCACCGGCATCGTGCACCAGGCGCCCGCCTACGGCGAGGACGACCAGAAGGTCTGCGAGGCGGCGGGCATCCCCGTCATCATCTCGGTCGACGACGGCGGCCGCTTCCTGCCGCAGATCAGCGAGGTCGCCGGCCTCCAGGTCTTCGACGCGAACAAGCCCCTCACGCAGCTCCTGCGCGCGGGCCACCGGCTGCTCCGCCAGGCGAGCTACGAGCACTCGTACCCGCACTGCTGGCGCTGCCGCAATCCGCTGATCTACAAGGCGGTCTCGAGCTGGTTCGTCCGCGTCACCGCGATCCGCGACCGCATGGAGGAGCTCAACCAGGAGATCACCTGGGTCCCCGAGAACGTCAAGGACGGCCAGTTCGGCAAGTGGCTCTCGGGCGCGCGCGACTGGTCCATCAGCCGCAACCGCTACTTCGGCTCGCCGATCCCGGTGTGGAAGAGCGACGACCCGGAGTACCCGCGGATCGACGTCTACGGCTCGCTGGACGAGCTGGAGCGCGACTTCGGCGTGCGCCCGGACGACCTGCACCGGCCGTTCATCGACGAGCTGACCCGCCCGAACCCCGACGACCCGACCGGGCGCTCGACGATGCGCCGGATCAGCGACGTCCTCGACGTCTGGTTCGACTCCGGATCGATGCCCTTCGCCCAGGTGCACTACCCGTTCGAGAACGCGGACTGGTTCGACACCCACAACCCGGCGGACTTCATCGTCGAGTACATCGGGCAGACGCGCGGCTGGTTCTACACGCTGCACGTGCTCTCCACCGCGCTCTTCGACCGCCCGGCGTTCCGCAACGTGGTCAGCCACGGCATCGTGCTGGGCAATGACGGGCAGAAGATGTCCAAGTCGCTGCGCAACTACCCGGACGTGGCCGAGGTCTTCGACCGCGACGGCTCCGACGCCATGCGCTGGTTCCTGATGTCGAGCCCGGTCCTCCGGGGCGGCAACCTCGTCGTGACGGAGGAGGGCATCCGCGAGGGCGTCCGCCAGGTACTGCTGCCGCTGTGGAGCACCTGGTACTTCTTCTCCCTCTACGCGAACGCCTCGGCGGGCGGCGGCTACGAGGCGACCAGGCGCACCGGCTCCGAGGACGTCCTCGACCGCTACCTGCTGGCCAAGACCCGCGATCTGGTCGAGACAGTGACCGGCCGGCTCGAGGCGCTGGACTCCACGCTCGCGGCCGCCGCGCTCCGCGACTTCAGCGACGTGCTCACGAACTGGTACGTGCGCCGCTCCCGCGACCGCTTCTGGCAGGGCGTCGACGAGGACGGCCGCGGATCGGAGGCGTTCGACACGCTCTACACGGTCCTCGAGACCGTGTGCCGCGTCGCCGCCCCGCTCCTGCCTCTCGTCACGGAGCAGATCTGGCAGGGCCTGACCGGCGGCCGCAGCGTCCACCTCACCGACTGGCCGGAGGCGGACGAGTTCCCCGCCGACCCGGCGCTCGTGCACGCGATGGACGCGGTCCGCGGCATCTCGTCCACCGCGCTCTCCCTCCGCAAGCAGGCCGGGCTCCGCGTCCGCCTGCCGCTCGCGCGCCTGACCGTGGTGGTCGCCGACGCCGCCGAGCTCGCGCCGTTCGAGGCGATCCTCCGCGACGAGCTGAACGTGAAGGAGGTGTCGCTGGTGCCGCTGGTCGACTCCAGCGCCGCCGACTACGGCGTCACCTCCCGTCTCGCGGTCAACGCGCGCGCCGCCGGGCCCCGGCTCGGCAAGGGCGTGCAGACCGTGATCAGGGCCGCCAAGGCCGGCGACTGGAGCGAGACGGACGGCGTCGTCACCGCCGGCGGCGTCGAGCTGGTCGAGGGCGAGTACGAGCTCACGCTCGAGGTCGGCGGCTCGGCCGGTGACGACCGCGCCATCGCCCTGCTCCCGCGCGGGGGCTTCGTGCTCCTCGACACGGCGACCACCCCCGAGCTCGAAGCGGAGGGGCTCGCCCGCGACCTCATCCGCGCGGTGCAGGACGCCCGCAAGGCGGCCGGGTTCGAGGTCAGCGACCGGATCGTCCTGGAGGTCGTGCTCGATGAGCCGAGCCTGCAGGCGCTCGAGCCGCACGCGCTCTGGATCGCGGAGGAGACCCTCGCGACCGGATGCGCGTTCACTCCGCTCACCACGGCTCTCGAGGGCGGCGAGGGCGCGATCGCCGTCGGCCCCGCGGGCACCGCCATCATCCGCGTCGAGAAGGTCGAGGCCGCCGATGTCTGATCCGTTCGAGCCGGACGACGCCGACCGCGCGGCCGCCGACGCCGTCTACGCCGCGCTGCTGGAGCGCCTGGGCGAGTCGAGCGTCCGCCCGCGCCTCGCTCCGACCCGGCGCGCCGTCGAGATCCTCGGCGACCCGCAGCGCGCCTACCCGGTGATCCAGATCGCCGGAACCAACGGCAAGACCTCGACCAGCCGGATGATCGAGAGCCTGCTGCGCGCCCACGGGCTGCGGGTGGGCCTGTTCACCAGTCCGCACCTCGAGCGCTTCAACGAGCGCATCGTCATCGACGGAGAGCCGATCTCGGACCGGAGCCTCGCCGACAACTGGCAGGACGTCGAGCCGTACCTGCGGATGACCGACGCCGAGCTGGCCGAGCAGGGCGAGGCGCCGCTGTCCTTCTTCGAGGCGATCACCGTCCTGGCCTACGCGGCCTTCGCCGACGCGCCGGTCGACGTGGCCGTCGTCGAGGTGGGGATGGGCGGCGAGTGGGACTCGACGAACGTCGCCGACGCGCAGGTCGCCGTCTTCACGCCGATCGCCCTCGACCACACCGACCGCCTCGGCTCGACGATCGAGGAGATCGCGCGCACCAAGTCGGGCATCGTCAAGCCGCTCGCCTCGGTGGTCTCCGCGAGGCAGGTCCCGGAGGCGGAGGCGGTGCTGCGGCACGCGGCCGAGGCCACCGAGTCGACGATCGTCGTCGAGGGGGCGGAGTTCGACGTCGAGTCGACGACCGTCGCCGTCGGCGGCCAGGTCGTCACCGTCCGGGGACTCGTCACCACGTACGAGCAGCTGCTGCTGCCGTTCTTCGGCGACCACCAGGCCGAGAACGCCGCCGTGGCCGTCGCCGCGGTCGAGACGTTCCTGGGAGGCGGGACGCAGGAGCTCACCGGCGACGTCCTCGACGAGGGCTTCGCCGCCGCGACCTCCCCGGGCCGCCTGCAGCTCGTCGGACTCGCTCCGCGCACCGTCGTCGACGCGGCGCACAACCCGCACGGTGCCGCGTCCCTCGCCGCCGCTCTCGGCCGCTACTTCGACTTCGACCGCGTGACGGCCGTCCTCGGCGTGCTGGCCGAGAAGGACGCCGAGGGGATCCTCCGGGAGCTCCGCCCCGTGGTGGACGAGCTGATCGTGACCACGGCGCCGAGCGATCGGGCGATGCCCGCCGAGGAGCTCGCCGCGCTCGCCCGCACCGTGTTCCCGGAGGAGGCGGTCCGCGTCGCCGACGACCCGCTGGGTGCTCTCACGGCCGGTCGCGTCCTCGCGGCGCGCACCGACAAGGGCGCCCTGCTGGTCACGGGCTCGATCACCCTCGTCGGCCGCACGATCACCGCGGCCCGCGACGAGAACTGGCTGGGCGCGTGAGGGCCGGGCGCCCGCGGCGCTCGCGGACCGTCCGGGAGAGCCTCGGCTCGATCGTGCTCGGCTTCGAGGCGGTCATCGTCTTCCTCGCCACCCTGGTGGCCTTCGGGCTGAAGGCGGCCGACCCCGTGATCGTGCTGGTCGGGGGAGCGGTGGTCTGCCTCGCGCTCGTCGCCACTCTGGGCCTGCTGAACCGGCCGGTCGGCTTCCGCATCGGCTGGGTGCTGCAGTTCGTTATCGTGGCCTCGGGCCTGCTGGTCCCGATCATGTACGTGATCGGCGCCGCCTTCGTGGCGCTGTGGACGTACTGCATGGTGACCGGCACCCGCCTCGACGCTCAGACGCGCCGGGCGGCGGAGCCCACCGACCCCACCGAAGGAGACCGCTGAACCATGGCCACTCAGGAGACCCTCGTCCTCGTCAAGCCCGACGGCGTCGCCCGCAACCTCACCGGCGAGATCCTCCGCCGCATCGAGGCGAAGGGCTACTCCCTCGTCGACGTGAAGCTCATCGAGGCCGACCGCGAGCTGCTCGCCGCCCACTACGCCGAGCACGAGGGCAAGCCCTTCTACGAGCCGCTCGTCGAGTTCATGGAGAGCGGCCCGATCGTCGCCCTGCGCATCGCGGGCGACCGTGTGATCGAGGGCTTCCGCGCCCTCGCCGGCACCACCGACCCGACCACGGCCGCTCCCGGCACCATCCGCGGCGACCTCGGCCGCGACTGGGGCCTCAAGGTCCAGCAGAACCTCGTGCACGGGTCCGACTCCGAGGAGTCGGCCGCGCGCGAGCTCGGCCTCTGGTTCGCCTGAGCCGCTCGGCCGCCTGCCTCTGACGACGTCCGTCAGAGGTAGGCGAGCACGTTCAGCCTCACCTGCGCGATCACCGCGATCAGCAGGTAGCAGAGCAGCGTGATGAACGGGACCCAGCCGTAGGCGGCACCGGCGAAGCGGCGCACCCCGGCGGGGACGGGGAACACGCCCTCACGGAGGTTGCGGAGCGTCACCAGCCAGAAGCCCGGGATGACGACGGCCCAGGTGAGCATGCACCAGGGGCAGAGCGTCCCGAGCGCGAAGACGCTCGTCGCGATGAGCCAGCCCACGAACACCAGGGCCAGCAGGAAGCCGACGTTGAAGGCCGCCCAGAACCACCGGTCGAACCGGGCGCCCGCGAGCAGGCCCAGCCCCACCACGATCGGCGCGATCCAGGCAGCCAGGCCGATGAGAGGGTTCGGGAAGCCGAAGACCGCGCCCTGCGCCGAGTTCAGGTTCGCACTGCACTGCACGAGCAGGCTGAAGTCGCAGCCGAGGCCCGCATCGGGGTTCTCGAGAGCGGCGAACTTGTCGTTCGTGAGGGCGAAGGCGGCGGTCCAGCCGATCACGCCGAGGACGATCAGCAGGACGGCGAAGAGGACGGGGCGCTGCTGCATGGGGGCGTCGCGCACCCCGGGATCGCTGGACACCGGGGGATTATGGCACGCGCCGGATCGGCGCCTCTGGGAATGCGTGCGATAATCGGAGCCGTCGGTCCGGGGGACCCCGCATCGACGCGAAGAAGGTTTACCGGGCGAGCACCGGGCCACAGGAGATCGACAGCGTTCCGCGAATGGACGCGCCGGATCTCCGCTCCGCCGGGAGTCGACCGCAGGTCGCACCGCGGAGGAGCGCGTGTCGGATAGTCAGTTCCGAGAGTGCAGCTGCAACCGGAGTCCCGCGCCACGAGCGCGACGGGACCGGGGGAGCGGAAGGATTCGCGGCGGGCCGAGGCCCCTCGCACGAGAGAAGCATCCGGGAAGACGACGCGGCGGACGACCCGGCCGAGGAGTGCACCAGGAATGGTGGAAGACAACAGTACGAGCGGATCCGATCCGGACCGCGACGGGCCCCGCAGCGGGGCCAGGAAGATCAGCCGCCTCTTCGGTGGCCGCCGGGCGAGCCGGCGGACCGAGTCGAGCGCGCCAGCGACAGGGGAGACGATCATCGACAGCAACGAGACCGACCAGACCGGAGCCGAGGGCACCGAGCTGCCCGAGACCGGGAGCGCCGCGGAGGCGGCCGAGCCGTCGACGTCGACGGGCGCGGTGTTCTTCAACGCCCTCCCGCAGACCCCGGGCGCCGACCAGGAGGAGCCGCGACGGCCCGCACTGCCGAGCCCGTCGCTGCTGTTCCAGGCGCCGGTCCTGCCCGACTACGTCGAGCTGGCTCCGCTGCCTCCCCGCGGTGCGCCGCTGGGCGTCCAGGAGGAGCGCGAGAGCCCGGCCGAGGAGCAGGGCTCCGTCCGCCGCCGCTCGCGCCGCCGCAGCGGCGAGAGCGAGAGGTCCGGCTCCGACGACCCCGAGAACACCGTCGTCCGGGTCCGCCAGCCGCGCGAGCAGCGCGAGGCCCGCGAGCCCGAGCTCATCACCGAGCCGCAGCGCATCAAGGGCTCGACCCGCCTCGAGGCCAAGAAGCAGCGCCGCCGCGACGGCCGCGACGCCGGCCGGCGCCGCACGGTCGTCACCGAGTCCGAGTTCCTCGCCCGCCGGGAGGCCGTCGACCGCGTCATGGTCGTCCGCTCGAAGGAGGACAGCATCCGCATCGGCGTGCTCGAGGACGGCGTCCTCGCCGAGCACTACGTCGCCCGCTCGCAGGAGGCGTCGCTCATCGGCAACGTCTACCTCGGCCGCGTGCAGAACGTCCTCCCGAGCATGGAGGCCGCCTTCGTCGACATCGGACGCGGGCGCAACGCCGTGCTCTACTCCGGCGAGGTCGACTGGGACGCCGCGAACAACGCCGGCGGCCCCCGCCGGATCGAGCTCGCGCTCAAGCCCGGCGACCGGGTCCTCGTCCAGGTCACGAAGGACCCCGTCGGCCACAAGGGCGCCCGTCTCACGAGCCAGATCTCGCTCCCCGGCCGCTACCTCGTCTACGTGCCCAACGGCTCGATGAACGGCATCTCGCGGAAGCTCCCGGACACCGAGCGCGCCCGCCTGAAGAAGATCCTCAAGGAGGTGCTGCCCGAGAACGTGGGCGTCATCGTCCGGACCGCGGCCGAGGGCGCCACGGAGGAGCAGCTGACCGTCGACGTCGAGCGCCTGACCGCGCAGTGGACGGCTCTCAGCGCGAAGGCCGCGACCGGGCAGGCTCCCGCTCTCCTGCACAGCGAGCCGGACCTGCTGATCAAGATCGTCCGCGACGTCTTCAACGAGGACTTCGAGAAGATGGTCATCGCCGGCGACGACGCCCGCGAGACCATCGAGCTCTACCTCAGCCAGGTCGCACCCGATCTGCTCGAGCGCGTCGAGGTCTACACGGGTGAGAAGGACGCGTTCGACGAGTTCCGCATCACGGAGCAGATCGAGAAGGCGCTGGAGCGCAAGGTGTGGCTGCCCAGCGGCGGCTCGCTCGTGATCGACCGCACCGAGGCGATGACGGTGGTCGACGTCAACACCGGCAAGTTCGTCGGCTCGGGCGGGAACCTCGAGGAGACGGTCACGAAGAACAACCTGGAGGCGGCCGAGGAGATCGTCCGCCAGCTGCGCCTGCGCGACATCGGCGGCATCATCGTCGTCGACTTCATCGACATGGTGCTCGAGTCCAACCGCGACCTCGTGCTCCGCCGCCTGGTCGAGTGCCTGAGCCGCGACCGGACGAAGCACCAGGTCGCCGAGGTCACCTCGCTCGGCCTCGTGCAGATGACCCGCAAGAAGCTGGGCCTGGGCCTGCTCGAGACCTTCAGTGAGAACTGCGAGATCTGCGCCGGACGCGGCGTCATCGTCCACCACGACCCCGTGCTCAAGCACCGGTCGACCGCCGCTCCGCAGCAGGAGCAGCGCCGCCGGGGCAAGGGCGGCGAGCAGCAGCCCGCCGCCTCCGGGCGCTCGAACGGCGGGCAGAACGGGCAGGGCGCGCCGGCGACCAAGCCGATCAGCACCCACGCCATCACGGACGACGCGAAGAACGCGCTCGCGCAGATCGCCGCCAGCACCATCCACCCCCAGGCCGTGCGCCAGGCGGCGGAGGAGGCGGCCGCGCTGGTCGAGGACGCCGCCGAGACCGTCGAGGCCATGGCGCCGGAGGAGTCCGCCACGGCACCCGAGGAGCAGCCGTCCGAGCCGAGCCGTCGCGGCGAGCGTCCCGCCCGGGGCGAGCGCCGTCGTCGCAGCCGCGACCGCGAGCCGCGCCAGGAGGCCGCCGAGACGGCGACCGTCGAGTCGGCTCCCGTCGAGACCCCGGTCGAGAAGGAGATCGAGCCGGCCGTTGCCGCGCCGATCCTCGACATCCCGATCGCGCCGGTCACGCCTCCGCGCCGCGTCCGCAGCGAGGTCGCCGAGCACCTGCTCGACTCCGTGCTCGACGCTCTGCCGGCCCCGAAGCAGCCCGGCCAGGGCCGTGCGAAGAGCCGTCGCGTCACGACGGCCGCGCTCACCGGAGTCGCGGTCATCCCCGAGCAGACCCCGCGCCGCGCCGACCAGTAGCGCGACCCGGTGTCAGGAGGGCCCGGTGCCCGGCGAGAGCCGGCGCCGGGCCCTCTCGGCGTCCCGGTCGCGCCCGCGGACGCGGAGCCCGCTCCGCCTCAGCCGCTCGACCAGCTCCCGCGCGCCGACGGGGACCGCGCCCGCGGCGACGAGCTCGTCGATCCGCTCGTCGGGCACGTCGTAGTGGTCCAGGTCGAAGCCGCGCTCGGGCACGCCGAGACGGCGCGCGAAGTCGTGGAGCTCCTCGAGCGAGACGTCGCTCACGAGGTGCGCCCACAGCCGGCCGTGCGCCGGCCAGCGCGCGGCGTCGACGAGGATGGCCATTCCCCGATCGTAGGCGGCGCGCCGTCCGTCCACGCGCCTCCTCCTCGACTATCGTTACGGGGTCGCCGGTCGGGTGGACACGGTTTCGCAGTCGTGTGCGTTTGACCGTGGAGCGCGGATCCCGTACTCTTGACCGTTGGTGTGGCGCGATCCATGTGCTCACGCAGATTTCCGTTGTCGCTCCGCCCCTCACGGGGCGCGGGCCGCGGTGCCGGTTCCCTCGTGTCGTGAGGAGACGGGTACGAACCGGAAGACCGGGGCTCAGCCCCGTCCCTACAAGCCCCGGACGAGGCCTCCGCTCCGTCCAGACGAGAAACAGGTACGAGAAGTGGTTTACGCAGTTGTGCGCGCCGGCGGTCGGCAGGAGAAGGTCGAGGTCGGCACCATCGTGACGATGGACCGCGTCAAGGCCGACGAGAACGGCACCGTGCAGCTTCCTGCCGTGCTGCTCGTCGACGGTGAGTCGATCACCTCGGACGCGGCGACCCTCGCGGGCGTCACCGTCACCGCCGAGGTGCTCGAGGACCTCCGTGGTCCGAAGATCATCATTCAGAAGTTCAAGAACAAGACCGGTTACAAGAAGCGCCAGGGGCACCGTCAGGACCTCACGCGCGTCAAGGTCACTGGCATCAAGTAGTCCTGCAAAGGAATTGAGCTGACCTGCGGAGCGAGCCATCGCCCTGCAGGGCAACAGCACGGGGCTGCGGCCCCCCGGTCTCGAGGAGATGAGAAATGGCACACAAGAAGGGCGCGAGCTCCACTCGCAACGGTCGCGACTCGAACGCGCAGCGTCTCGGCGTCAAGCGCTTCGGCGGCCAGGTCGTGAACGCGGGCGAGATCATCGTCCGCCAGCGCGGCACCCACTTCCACCCCGGCGCGAACGTCGGACGCGGTGGCGACGACACCCTGTTCGCCCTCTCGGCGGGCGCTGTCGAGTTCGGCAGCAAGGGCGGCCGCAAGGTCGTCAACATCGTGGCGGCCGCCCAGTAGGGTCGACCTCCTCGGCCGCACAGGCACAGGACGCAAGGGGCGGGCTTCGGCTCGCCCCTTGCGCGTTTACCGGGGCACAGCCCCCCGGCGCCGGCATCCCGGCGCCGCACGCACTCACGGACGGATTCACACCATGGTCACCTTCGTCGACAACGTCACGCTGCATCTGCGTGCCGGCCACGGCGGCAACGGCTGCGTCTCCGTCCGTCGCGAGAAGTTCAAGCCGCTCGCCGGCCCCGACGGCGGCAACGGCGGGCACGGGGGCGACATCGTCCTCGTCGCCGACCCGCAGACGACGACGCTGCTCGCCTACCACCGCCACCCGCACCGCAGCTCCGAGAACGGCGGTCCCGGCATGGGCGACCACCGCGCGGGCGGGAACGGCGAGCTCATGGAGCTCCCCGTCCCGGTCGGCACGGTCGTCAAGTCGCCGGACGGCGACCAGCTGATCGACATGGACGAGCCCGGCCTCCGGTTCGTCATCGCTCCGGGCGGGCAGGGCGGGCTCGGCAACGCCTCGCTCGCCACCACGAAGCGCAAGGCGCCCGGCTTCGCGCTGCTCGGCACGCCGGGCTGGGAGGGCGACGTCGTCCTCGAGCTGAAGACCGTCGCGGACGTCGCGCTCGTCGGATTCCCCTCGGCGGGCAAGTCGAGCCTCGTCGCGGCGATCTCGGCGGCCAAGCCGAAGATCGCGGACTACCCGTTCACGACCCTCGCGCCCAACCTCGGCGTCGTGCAGGCGGGGGAGTCGCGCTTCACCGTCGCCGACGTGCCCGGTCTCATCGAGGGCGCGAGCGAGGGCAAGGGCCTGGGTCTGGAGTTCCTCCGCCACGTCGAGCGCTGCACCGCGCTCGTCCACGTGCTCGACTGCGCCACGCTCGAGCCCGGCCGCGACCCGCTGACCGACCTCGACATCATCCTCGGGGAGCTGGCGGCGTACCCCGTCGGCGACGGACAGGTGCCGCTGATCGAGAGGCCGCAGCTGATCGCGCTCAACAAGGTCGACGTGCCCGAGGCCCAGGAACTGGCCGACTTCGTCCGGGCCGACCTCGAGGGCCGCGGCTACCGCGTGTTCGAGATCTCGACGGTCAGCCACTCGGGACTCCGCCAGCTGACGTTCGCCCTCGCCGAGATCGTCGAGAAGCACCGCCTCGAGCTCGCCGCCGTGCCGCGGGTGGAGCGCATCACCATCCGCCCCCGCGCCGTGGACGAGAAGGACTTCGAGATCCGGGTCGAGGGCGGCTCGTACGGCAACGTGTACCGGGTCCTGGGCACCAAGCCCGTGCGCTGGGTCGCGCAGACCGACTTCACGAACGACGAGGCCGTCGGCTTCCTCGCCGACCGCCTGGCCAAGCTCGGAGTCGAGAACGGCCTGTTCTCGGCTGGAGCGGTCGCCGGCTCCACCGTCGTCATCGGCCCCGGCGACGGCGTCGTCTTCGACTGGGAGCCGACCCTCACCTCGACGGCCGAGCTCATCACCGCGCCCCGCGGAACGGACCTCCGCCTCGAGGACAACCGGCGCAAGACCCGCAACGAGCGTCGCGAGGACTACTTCGAGCGGATGGACGCCAAGGCCGAGGCCCGCGCGGAACTCGAGCGCGAGCGCCAGGGCGGCGTCTGGCGCGTCGCCGACGAGGGCGACGGCACGGAGGCCGGCGAGGAGAGCTGACTCCCGCCGCCGGGGTCGTCTGCCTCTACACTGGCCGGATGCCGCAGACAACCCCCGACAGCAGTGCGCTGACCGAGCGGTTCGCCGCTTCCCGCGTCGCGTCGCGCTCCCTCCGCAGTGCGACCACCGACCTCAAGAACCGGGCTCTGCTCGCCATCGCCGACGCGGTGCGCTCGAGCGCCGAGCGCGTCGTCCCGGCGAACGAGCTCGACCTCCAGCGGGGTCGCGAGAGCGGCATGAGCCCGGGCCTGCAGGACCGCCTCCGCCTCGATGCGGTGCGCCTGGGGTCCCTCGCCGACGCCGTCGTCGCGGTCGTCGGGCTCACCGATCCGGTCGGGCAGACGGTGCGGGGATCGAACCTGCCCAACGGCGCCTCCCTCACCCAGGTGCGGGTCCCGTTCGGCGTGGTTGGAGCGATCTACGAGGCGCGCCCGAACGTCACCATCGACATCGCGGCGCTCGCCCTCAAGAGCGGGAACGCCGTGATCCTGCGCGGAGGCACGGCCGCGGAGAACACGAACCGCGTCCTGGTGGAGCTGCTGCAGGAGGCCGTCGCCTCCGTGGGCCTGCCCGCCGAGCTGGTGCAGACGGTCGACGACCACGGCCGCGAGGGCGCGAAGGCCCTCATGCGAGCGCGCGGCTACGTCGACGTCCTGGTGCCGCGGGGGAGCGCGGGCCTCATCGAGTCGGTCGTGACGGAGTCGACGGTCCCCGTGATCGAGACGGGCGCCGGAGTCGTCCACGTCTTCCTCGACGCCAGTGCCGACGAGCGGTGGGCCGTGGACATCGTCCACAACGCCAAGGTGCAGCGTCCGAGCACCTGCAACGCCCTCGAGACCCTCCTCGTCCACCGCGACGCCGCCGAGCGCCTCCTCCCGCCCGTCCTCGGCCGGCTCGCGGAAGCGGGAGTGACCGTGCACGGCGACGAGCGCGTCGCGGCGCTCTGGCCCGACGCGGTGCCCGCCACCGATGAGGACTGGTCCGCGGAGTACTACTCGCTCGACGTCGCCGTCGCGATCGTCGACGACCTCGACGCCGCGATGGCCCACATCGACCGGTACTCCACCCACCACACCGAGTCGATCGTGACGAACGACCTCCGAAGCGCCGAGCGCTTCCTCGCCGAGGTCGACTCCGCGGTCGTGATGGTCAACGCCTCCACCCGCTTCACCGACGGCGGGGAGTTCGGGTTCGGCGCCGAGGTCGGCATCTCGACGCAGAAGCTGCACGCTCGGGGCCCCATGGGCCTTCCCGAGCTGACCAGCACGAAGTGGCTGCTGCGCGGCGCGGGAGAGGTCCGCGCCTAGCGCCCGGACCGGCGATCCGGCGTCGAGCGGCGTCCGGGTAGACTCGTCTGAGCCCCGCCGGGGCGACCACGACCTCCAAGGAGCACTGCATGTCCCTCGCGACGACCGTCCTCGCCGAAGCAGCGGCCCACACGGAGCTGCCGTTCCCCCCGATCGTCTTCGGCCTGATCGCCGCCGTCGCCTTCACGGCCCTCGGCTTCGTCACCTGGAGCTACCGCGACGTGGCGAACCGCCACTCGCACAAGACCGGCGCCGGCTCGCACGACCAGCACGGTCACGGACACTAGGCGGGGAGCCCAGCGATCGTGACGTCCGCCGCGAGCGGAGGCCCGCGGCGTCCGCGCATCGGCGTGATGGGCGGCACCTTCGACCCGATCCACCACGGTCACCTGGTCGCCGCCTCCGAGGTGGCCCAGTCGTTCGACCTGGACGAGGTCGTCTTCGTGCCCACCGGCCAGCCGTGGCACAAGAAGACGGTGACCTCCGCCGAGCACCGGTACCTGATGACGGTGATCGCGACGGCGTCGAACCCGCGCTTCACCGTCAGCCGCGTCGACGTTGACCGGATCGGCACGACCTACACGATCGACACCCTGCGGGACATCCACGCCGCGCACCCCGACGCCGAGCTGTTCTTCATCACCGGCGCGGACGCGGTCGCTCAGATCCTGAGCTGGAAGGACTACGACGAGCTGTGGGAGCTGGCCCACTTCGTCGCCGTCAGCCGGCCGGGGCACGTCCTCAACGTTTCGGGATTGCCGGCCCAGGACGTATCCTTGTTGGAGATTCCGGCACTGGCGATCTCCTCGACCGACTGTCGGAGCCGCGTCAACCGGGGTCATCCGGTCTGGTACCTGGTTCCCGACGGTGTCGTCCAGTACATCTCGAAGCACCACCTGTATCGGAGCACGTCATGACAGTTCAGCCCGAGGAGAAGCCGCTCACCCGGCGCGAGATCCGCGAGCGCGAGAGGCGCGAGGCCGGTGCGGCCACGACCGCCGCCGTTCCGACGACGTCCCGCCGAGCTGCCACCGCGACCGCCACCACCGCCGGCGACATGCCGGTGCTGACCCCCACCCAGGCCCTGCGGATCACCCCCGTCGAGCCGAGCCCCGCGAGCGAGCCCGACCTGCGCACCTCCTCGATGGAGATCGTCGCCACCGAGAACGCCACGGGCCGCCAGCTGACCCGTCGGGAGCTGCGCGCACTGCTGGCGCAGCAGCAGGCGGAGAAGGTTGCCGCCGCCCCGGAGGCGGAGCCGCCCGCCGACGAGGAGCGGTCCGACGACGAGCGCTCCGACGACGTCGAGGGCGCCCTCGAGCGCGCCTCGGCGCTCCCGCCGACCGGGGCGGTCCTCGTGATCGAGGCGGCCGACGAGTCCCGTGATGCGGAGCCGGTGCCCGAGGGCGCAGCGGAGCAGGAGCCGGAGGGCGACGAGGACGTCGTCACCGAGGACGCCCCCGAGGCGTCCGAGGAGGAGGCGGACGAGTCCGCCACCGATGCGACCGCGGACGCCGACGCGGCCGAGGTGCACGAGGCCGAGATCGAGAGCTCCTCCTCCGACGACGAGACGCCGTCCGCGGACGCCTCCAACGAGCGGGACGCGGACGACGAGCAGCCGACGGCCGGCGAGCAGCCCGAGCAGCCGCACCTGAACACCGCGCTCTTCGCGTCGGTGGGCGGATCCCTCGACATCGCCGACGAGAAGGCCACCGAGATCACCGGGAGCTTCGAGCCGCCGATCGAGCACCTCGCCATCACCGAGGAACTCGACAGCAAGTCGAAGGAGGAGGTGGACGCCTCGTTCGACTCCCTCATCGCGAGCGGAGTCGCCGCCACCGGTGCCGTCACCACCACCAACGCGCTGATCCTGCCGACCACGGGCCCCGGCGCGACAGTCGGCACGGACACGGGGGAGATCCTCGTCACCGGCTCGTTCGACCTCCCGCGCAGCCTCGGCTCCACGGGCCAGCACCCGAACCTCTACGACTCGCCCGATGTGGACCGCTACGTCGACCGCATCGACCGCGAGCAGCCCGTCGGCGAGTCCGAGCCGGTCCGGGCGTCCAGCGCCGTCTCCACCCACGCCGCCGGCACCTCGATGATCGCGCCGCAGAAGCGCGCCGGCGTGAGCGTCCCGGTGGTCCTCGCGATCACCGCGGCCGTCCTGCTGGTCGGCGCGATCGCGCTGTTCATCGGCGGCTTCGTGCTCAACATCTTCTGATCTCCACCACCGACACTGAAGGCTTCATGACTGCGACCGATTCCGCCCGCGCCCTGCTCCAGCTCGCGGCCACCGCCGCCGACTCCAAGGGCGGTGAGGACCTCGTCGCCCTCGACGTCTCGGGGCCGCTGCCGCTGGTCGACATCTTCCTCCTCGCCACCGGCCGCTCCGAGCGCAACGTGGTCGCGATCGCGAACGAGGTGGAGGACCGCCTGAACGATTCCGGCGCCAAGCTGCTGCGCCGCGAGGGCCGTGCGGAGGGCCGCTGGATCCTCCTCGACTTCGGCGACCTCGTCGTGCACGTCTTCCACGAGGAGGACCGCATGTACTACTCGCTCGAGCGCCTCTGGAAGGACTGCCCGACGGTGCCGTTCACCCTCGAGCAGCCTGTCGCCGTCGAATCGTCGACGTCCTCGAACTGACGAACACGCCCGGCGACAGCGCTCGATTTCACTTCACGCGAATCGTGTTGTAGTTTATTCGAGTTGCTTCCGCCGGGCGGAGACAGCGAAAGACAGCACGAAGCAAGACAGAACACAACATGGGTCCGTGGCGCAGCTGGTAGCGCACCTGCATGGCATGCAGGGGGTCAGGGGTTCGAATCCCCTCGGATCCACCGAACAGGTCCGCACTCCTCCGGGAGTGCGGACCTTCGTCGTTCCCTGCGTTAGAGGGTCCGGCGCCGTCCTGTCCGGCGCCGTCCTGTCCGGCGCCGTCCTGTCCGGCTCAGGCCGGCGCGGCCAGCCATGACCGTGCCCGTCCGGCCACCGGGTCCCCCTGCTGGTCACGCGCGGGTCGGCCCGACCGGCTCCACATGGCCGCCGCATCCGGCGAGGAATCCGGAGAGCTCGCCCCAGGCGTCCTCCCCGATCGTGGTGCCCGGGCGCCGTGCGAGATCGGCCAGAGCGTCCGTCAGCTCGTCGACTCCCGTCAGGATCCTCGTCCGTGCCGCTCCCGTGCCCTGCCATCCGGGCGCGTACGTCCTGACGTCGGGGTGGCTGTAGAGCACGGCCGTCTCGAACCACGGCGTGGGCAGACCGTTCAGGGCCAGGTGCTCCTTGAACCTCGCGGCCTGGATCCGGACCTGCCGGGCGGGGACGTGCTGCTCGACATGCGTGCGCACCGTCCACCGCGACACCGTCCCCGGTGCGATCTGAACCGCGAAGGCCTCGGGCAGGGCGTCCTCGTCGAGGAGGACGCCGTAGGAGGGGTGGACGGTACCGGGTCGCACGCCGTCGAAGACGACCCCCTGCCAGTACTTGGCCTCGATGATGAGCGCGCCGTGCCGGGTGAGCAGCAGATGGTCGATCTGCGCGAGGAAGCGGCGCGTCGTGCGCGCGTCGACCGGTACGAAGACGACGTTCGTGGCGAGGACGCCGGACAGCCCCGCCGAGGCGCACGCCTCCCGGATCAGGGTGTGCGAGACGGCCTCGCTGCTCCAGGTCCTGGCGAGCGCGTCACGGGTCTGCTCGACCTCCTCCTGCGCCGTCTCGAGCTCGTTCCGACTGAGGTCGCGCTCGGCGTCGCGCGCGCGCGTCAGTGCCTTGAGCGCCGCCTCGTGGCTCCGGTCGCGCTCGGCGATCGTGCGCTGGTGCTCCTCCGAGGCCTCCTCCGCGGCCTGCTCCGCCGCCGCTCTCGCCGCAGTGCGCCGTCGGCGGCCGGCGACGACCGTGATGAGAAGGGCCAGGAGCAGGGCGGCCGCGACGGCCCAGGGCAGGTACTCGTTCATGGTCCCCAGGCAAGCACGGACCACCGACCGTGCGCCGCCACGGCTCCTGATCGCGCCGTTCGGCGGACCGGCCGCGGTGCGCTCGCTCGTGCCCTGTCCGGACGTCTTCGTCGGCGTCCGCCTGCGCGCGCGGACGGAGACGCCGACCCTGCGCCGGCCGATCGCGCGGGCGGAGCCCTACCGCCGCCTGGCGGACGCGATGCACGACCAGCACGAGGTCCGGCTGACCGGCGTCGAGGGCACGCTGCTGGGCATCGTCGGCCCGCAGCCGTTCCAGGGGATCAGCGTCGCCGGCCTGCACACGCACGTCGTCGACACCACCGACGGGATCGGCGGCCACGTGCTCGCCGCCTCCGGAGTCGCGGGCCTGCTCGAGATCGAGCAGTACGGCGGCATCACCGTCCGCCTGCCGGAGTCGGACGACCACCTGCGAGCCGACCTCGACGCGGCGGCCGACGCAGACGCCGCGATCCGCGCCGTGGAAACCGACCACCCGCGCTGAGCGGCCCTACCCTGGACGCATGCCCTCACTGCGCGACGTCCACGCCGTCATCGACCGTCTCTGGCCGGAGGCGGCCGCCGAGAGCTGGGACGCGCCCGGCCTGGTCACCGGCGACCCCGACGCCGCGGTGGAGCGGATCCTGCTCACGGTCGACGTGGTCTCCGACACCGTCGCGGAGGCCGTCGACGGCGGTTACCAGCTCCTGGTCGCGCACCACCCGCTGCTGCTGCGCGGCGTCACCTCGATCGCCGAGGACGGCTACAAGGGCCGCCTGCTCGCGGACCTCGTCCGGGGCGGCTGCGCACTGATCTCGGCCCACACGAACGCCGACATCGTCGCGGACGGCGTCTCGGACGTGATCGCGACCCGCCTCGGCCTGACCGGCACGACTCCGCTCGTCCCGGGCGCCGACCCGTCGGTCGGGCTCGGCCGGGTGGGCGACCTGCCCGAGGAGGTGACGCTCGGACGCCTGGCCGGAGCCGTGGCCGAGCTCCTGCCGGCCACCGCAGGGGGAGTGCGGGCCGCGGGCGCCTACGAGACGCCCGTGCGCCGCGTGTCGCTCTGCGGGGGAGCGGGGGACTCGCTCCTGGACGCTCCCGCCGTCCGCACGAGCGACGTCTTCATCACCGCCGACCTCCGGCACCACCCGGCCTCCGAGGCGCGCGAGAAGGCCCTGCACGGCACCGGGCCCGCCCTCATCGACGTCTCGCACTGGGCGAGCGAGTGGCTGTGGCTCGACGTCGCCGCGACCGCGCTGCGGGAGGCCCTGCCCACGGTCACCGTCGAGGTGAGCGAGACCCGCACCGACCCGTGGGATTTCGCGATCGTGCACTGACCCGCCGCGGGCACGGGAGAATGGACGCGGCGCGCCCGTACTGCGCGCCGGGAACGAGGACCGCCACGTGAAAGCCAGCCCCGCACACCAGCGCGAACTCCTGACTCTGGCGAGTCTGGACACGAGGGGCGCGCAGCTGCGCCACGCCCTCGCGACGCTCCCGCAGATCGCGCGGATCCAGGCGATGCAGGCCCGCGACAACGAGACCCGCCGCTCCCTCGCCGAGCGCACAGGGCGCCTCGAGGACGTGCGCACCGAGCTCGGGCGCATCGAGTCCGACGTCAGCGTGGTCGAGAAGCGGCTCACCCGCGATCGCGACCGCCTGCAGACCGCATCCGCGGCCAAGGACATCGCCGCGCTCGAGAGCGAGATCACCTCCCTCGTGAAGCGACGGGGAGACCTCGAGGACATCGAGCTGACCCTGATGGAGCGGATCGAGGGCATCGAGTCCGAGGTCGCCGCGGCTCAGGCCGAGCGCGACGAGGTCGTCGCCTCGCTCGGGACCCTCGCCGAGGAGCGCGACGCGCAGGCCCAGAAGCTCCGCGACAAGCAGGAGGCGCTCGCCCGGGACCGGGCGGACCTGGTGACGACCCTTCCGGAGGACCTGGTCGAGCTGTACGAGAAGCAGCGCGCCCGCTACGGAGTCGGCGCGGCCCTCCTCCGCGGGAAGGTGTCGGAGGGGAGCGGCGTGGCCCTCACCGAGTCGGACCTCTCCTGGATCCGCGCCTCCGCTCCCGACGAGGTCGTCCTCTGCCCCGACAGCGGCTGCATCCTGGTGCGCGGCGAGGAGTCCACCCTCGCCTGAGCCGTACACTGGACGGGCGAACGGGCCGGCAAGACGGTCGCGTCATCGCGGCGAGAGCCGTGGTGCCGAGGAACGTCCGGGCTCCGCAGAGCAGGGCGGTGGGCAACACCCACCCGGGGCGACCCGCGAGACAGTGCCACAGAGAACAGACCGCCGTCGGCTCCGGCCGGCGGTAAGGGTGAAACGGTGGTGTAAGAGACCACCAGGGGCCGGAGTGATCCGGTCCGCTCGGTAAACCTCGCCCGGAGCAAGGTCAGACAGAGGACGATGCGGCTGCTCGTCGGGTCCTCGGGTAGACCGCTGGAGGGTCACGGCGACGTGGCTCCGAGAGAGATGGCCGTCCAGCGCCCGCCGAGAGGCGCGGCGTGAACAGAACCCGGCGTATCAGCCGACCCCTTCGCCACGAGATGCCCCGCCCCGGCGGGGCATCTCGCGTCTCCGCCGGTCGCCGAGCTCGCGCTCCCGCCCGCAGGCAGCGCGACGGCCTGCCGTGGCGGTTCCCGGGTCTCGACACACCCTTGCGCGGCTACTCGTCAGGACTGACGCGGTCCATCTCTCGCGCTGCCTCCTGCGGACGACGCGGTGCAGCACGACGTCCGGCAGGCGCCGATCCCGGAGGACGGTCCTGAGACGCCGCTGCGGATCGCCGCCGAGGACCGGGTGCCCCCGCCCCGTCGTGGCTCACCGCGACCGCTGGACCCCGAAGGTCCGATCATGTCCGTGCGCCATGGCGCCACGCACCAGGCGAACCGGCGAAACGCGTGCCAGCGTTTCGCCGTAGCCGTCCGCACCCCGCTCCCCGGAACGCGTCACCTCCCGAGGCCGACCGCGCCTCGGCGGGCGGGGACCGCCGAGGAAAAAGACTCAGCCCCGCCCTGCGAGCGCGGCCGCGCCGAGGATGCCGGCGTTGTTGCGGAGCGCCGCCGGGATGATCGGGGTGCGCAGGTCGAGCAGCGGGAGGAACTCGTCGTGGTGCTTGGAGATGCCGCCGCCGACGATGAAGAGATCGGGCCAGAGCAGCGCCTCGAGGTGGGAGTAGTAGCGCTGCAGGCGCTTCGCCCAGTGCTTGTAGTCGAGGTCGTCGCGCTCCTTGGCGGCGAACGAGGCCTTCTTCTCGTAGTCGCCGCCGTGGATCTCGAGGTGGCCGAGCTCGGCGTTGGGGATGAGGATCCCGTCGTGGATCTGCGCCGTCCCGATGCCGGTGCCGAGGGTGGTCATGATGACCAGGCCCTCCTTGTCCTTCGCCGCTCCGAAGCGCGACTCGGCGTAGCCCGCCGCGTCGGCGTCGTTGACGAAGAAGATGTTCCGGCCGATCGCGTCCTCGAACAGCTTCTCGGCCTCGAGGCCGATCCACTCGTCCGACACGTTCGCCGCCGACATCGTCCGTCCGTGGACGACGACGGCGGGGAAGCAGATGCCGACCGGGGTGTCCGAGGGCAGGTCCGGGATCTTCTCGAGGATCTGCTGGACGGTGGCGACGATGTCCTTCGGCGTGCCGCCCGGGGGAGTGGCGAGCTTCATCCGGTCGCTGAGCAGGGTGCCCGCGGCCAGGTCCACCGAGGCCCCCTTGATGCCCGTTCCCCCGATGTCGATCCCGATGGCGGTCGCCGCAGCAGTCATAGCGGCCATGCTAGCGAAGGGCGGGGGTGCGGACCGACGCGGGCTGCGGCGTAGGATCGCGGCATGGCTGACGGCGACGCGAACTCCTGGTGGTACAACCTCAAGGCCGGCACGGTGGAGCAGGGATTCGTGTCCCCCTCCGTCGACCGGGTGGGACCCTTCTCCTCTCGCGAGGAGGCGGAGCACGCCCTCGAGCGGCTGCACGAGAACAGCCGCAAGTGGGCCGAGGAGGACGCCGCCGAGGACCGCTGACGGCGGTTACTCGTAGCTGTGCTCGGCGCCGGGGTAGGCGCCGGACTCCACGTCGTCCCGGAACGCGGTGACCGCTCCGGTGAGCACGCCGCGCAGATCCGCGTACTGCTTCACGAAGCGGGGGATGCGGCCGGTGGTCAATCCGGCGAAGTCCGTCCACACGAGCAGCTGTCCGTCGACGTGCGGTCCCGCTCCGACTCCGATCGTGGGGATGCGCAGCTCCTCCGTCACCTGACGTGCCGCGTCGGCGGGCACCATCTCGAGGACGACGGCGAACGCCCCGGCCTCCTGGACGGCGCGCGCGTCGGCGAGCAGCTGCTCGATGCCCTCGCCGCGCCCCTGCACCATGTGGCCGCCGAGCCCGTGCTCGCTCTGCGGCGTGAAGCCGATGTGCGCCATCACGGGGATGCCCGCCTCGACGATGCGCCGGATCTGCTCGGCGGAGCGGACTCCGCCCTCGAGCTTCACCGCGTGCGCGTGCGTCTCCTTCATGAAGCGGAACGCCGTGTGCAGCGCGTCGTCGGCACCCGACTCGTAGGAGCCGAAGGGCATGTCGGCGACGACGAAGGCGCGCTCGACGGCTCCGGCGACGGCACGTGCCAGCGGGATGAGCTCGTCGACGGTGACGGGCAGAGTGGTGTCGTAGCCGAGCACCGTGTTGCCGGCGGAGTCGCCCACGAGGAGGAAGTCGATCCCGGCGTCGTCGAAGATCTTCGCCGTCAGCTGGTCGTAGCTGGTCAGCCCGGTGATGCGGACACCGGAGTCCTTCGCGTTCTGGAAGTGGCGGGTTCGAACGCGTTTCACGGGCTGCGCTGACATGGGCGCCAGTCTACGGCGCGCCTCGGGCGCCCCGCGGGCCCCGGTCGGAGGCAGTAGCCTGAGGGTCGAAACAGGAGGGGTCTGGATGGACAAGCAACGGGACTTCGTTCTTCGCACCATTGAAGAGCGAGGGATCAAATTCGTTCGCCTCTGGTTCACCGACGTCGTCGGCACGCTGAAGTCGGTCGCGATCGCGCCGGCCGAGGTGGAGGGCGCGTTCGCGGAGGGGCTCGGCTTCGACGGCTCCGCCATCGAGGGCCTCACCCGCTCCTTCGAGGCCGACGTCCTCGCGCATCCGGACCCGTCGACCTTCCAGATCCTCCCGTGGCGCGGAGAGATCGACCCGACGGCGCGGATGTTCTGCGACATCACGACGCCCGACGGCCAGCCCGCCGTCGCCGACCCGCGCAACGTGCTCAAGCGCACGCTGGCGAAGGCGGCCGAGCGCGGGTTCACCTTCTACACGCACCCCGAGATCGAGTTCTACCTCCTCAAGTCGTCGTCCTTCGGCGCCGAGGGTCCGGAGCCGGTCGACTCCGCCGGGTACTTCGACAACGTCCCCGGAGGCACGGCGCACGACTTCCGCCGCCGCTCCGTGCGCATGCTGGAGGATCTGGGCATCTCGGTCGAGTTCAGCCACCACGAGGCGGGCCCCGGCCAGAACGAGATCGACCTCCGCTACGCGGACGCGCTCACCACGGCCGACAACATCATGACCTTCCGCACCGTGATCAAGGAGGTGGCGATCGAGCAGGGCGTCTACGCGACGTTCATGCCGAAGCCGCTCTCCGGGCACCCCGGCTCGGGCATGCACACGCATCTCTCGCTCTTCGAGGGCGACGTGAACGTGTTCTACGAGCAGGGCGCCCAGTACCAGCTCTCGAAGCTCGGCCGTCAGTTCATCGCGGGCCTGCTCAAGCACGCCCCCGAGATCACCGCCGTGACGAACCAGTTCGTCAACTCCTACAAGCGGCTCTGGGGCGGCGACGAGGCGCCCAGCTACGTCTCGTGGGGCCACAACAACCGGTCCGCCCTCGTGCGCGTTCCGCTCTACAAGCCCAACAAGGGGCAGTCGTCGCGCATCGAGTACCGGGCGCTGGACTCCGCGGCGAACCCCTACCTGGCGTACTCGCTGCTCCTGGCGGCCGGGCTCAAGGGCATCGAGGAGGGCTACGAGCTCCCGGCCGAGGCCGAGGACAACGTGTGGGCCCTCTCGGACGCGGAGCGCCGGGCGCTCGGCTACGGCGCTCTGCCCGCCAGCCTCGACCGCGCCATCTCGCTGATGGAGGAGTCCGAGCTCGTGGCCGAGACGCTGGGCGAGCAGGTGTTCAACTTCGTGCTGCTCAACAAGCGGAAGGATTGGGCCGAGTATCGCGCCCAGGTCACGCCGTACGAGCTGCGCAGCAATCTCGAGATGCTCTGACGCCTCGGCCATGCCCCGTGAACGCTCCCTCCGCGATGTCGCACGCCTCGGCTTCGCCGCGCTCGGCGAGACCGGGGCGCGGCTGGCCGAGGCGGAGGAGCTCGCCGGGCGGCAGCTCGAGTCGGTGCTGCCCTCCTTCGCCCGGGTGGCGGACCCGGACGAGGCGCTGCTCGCTCTGATCGACCTGCTGCGGCGGCACCGCGACCGCATGGACGCGGTCCTCGCCGACGACGAGGCACTGACCCGGCTGCTTCTGGTGGTGGGGGCCTCCTCCGGCCTCGCCGACTTCCTCCAGCGCCGGCCCGACGAGCTGGCCAGCGTGCTCGAGCCGGTGCGCACGCTCCCCGGGCGCGCCGAGATGAAGGCCGAGCTGCTCGAGTCGGTCGGCGCCGTCGACGGCTTCTCGTCGCTCCGGGAGGAGGCGGGCTGGACGGCGCTGCGCGTCCGGTACCGCCGCCTCCTCACCAGGATCGTCGTCCACGATCTGAGCCAAGCCGACCCCGTCGCGGCGATCGACCGGGTGACGAGGGCGCTGGCCGACCTCGCCGGAGCCGCGCTGGAGGCGTCCCTCGCCGTGGCGCGGACCGAGCTGGTCGAGGGCACGGGCCCAGGCCGCTTCGGCCGGGACGAGGTCGCCGCCACCCGCTTCGCCGTCATCGGCATGGGCAAGGCGGGAGCGTCCGAGCTCAACTACGTCAGCGACGTCGACGTGATCTTCGTCGCCGAGGGCGACCCGGAGAAGGAGCTGACGAACGCCCGTGCGATCGACGTCGCCACCCGGCTCGCCGTGCTCCTCATGCGCGGGACCTCTGCGCTGGCGATGGAGCCGGAGCTCTGGGAGGTCGACCCGAACCTGCGCCCGGAGGGCAAGCAGGGCGCGCTCGTGCGCACCCTCGAGTCGCACATCACCTACTACGACCGGTGGGCGAAGAGCTGGGAGTTCCAGGCGCTGCTCAAGGCGCGTCCGCTCGCCGGCGACCAGGAGCTGGGGCGGGCGTACGTCGACGCGGTCGCGCCCAAGGTCTGGTCGAGCGCCTCCCGCGAGAACTTCGTCGAGTCGGTGCAGCGGATGCGGGAGCGGGTCACCGAGAACATCCCGCAGAACGACGTCCACTACCAGATCAAGCTCGGGCCCGGCGGCCTGCGCGACATCGAGTTCACGGTGCAGCTGCTTCAGCTCGTCCACGGGCAGACCGACGACGAGATCCGCATGCCCGGGACTCTCCTCGCCCTGGGCGCCCTCGCCGACCGCGGGTACATCGGCCGCTCCGCCGCCGAGGAGTTCGCGCAGGACTACCGGGCACTCCGGCTGCTCGAGCACCGCCTCCAGCTGCGGCGCCTTCGGCGTACGCACCTGATGCCGCGGGACGAGCACGAGCTGCGGACCCTCGCCCGCTCCAGCGGGCTCGCCCGCACGGCGGAGGAGCTGCTGAGCGTCTGGAACGGGATCAAGCACCGCGTCCGGGGCCTGCACGAGCGCCTGTTCTACCGTCCGCTGCTCTCCGCGGTCGCCGCGCTCTCCGACGGCGGTGCCGAGCTGTCCACCGGCCAGGCGGAGGCGCGCCTCGCCGCCATCGGCTTCGCAGACGCCCGCGGGGCGCTCGGTCACATCGCCGCGATGACCTCGGGCGTCTCGCGCCGCGCGAGCATCCAGCGCCACCTCGTGCCGGTGATGCTGCAGTGGTTCGCCGACGGACCGGACCCCGACTACGGCCTGCTCGCGTTCCGGCGCCTCAGCGACGCACTGGGCGGGACGCCCTGGTTCCTCCGGATGCTGCGCGACTCGTCCGGAGCCGCCAAGCGGCTCACCACGGTGCTCTCCGGATCGCGCTTCGTCGGCGAGCTGCTCGACCGCATCCCGGAGTCGGCGGCCTGGCTCGAGGACGACGACGCCCTCCGCCCCCGCAGCGCCGCCCAGCTCGCCGAGGAGGTGCGCGCCGTGCTCGCCCGGCACGAGACGCCCGACGCGGTCGCCTCGGTCCTCCGCTCGATGCGCCGGCGCGAGGTGCTGCGGACCGCCATGGGTGGCGTGCTCGGCCTCAGCTCGATCGAGGAGATCGCGACCAGCCTCACCGACATCATCAGCGCACTGCTGGGCGGCGTGCTCGCCGCCATCCGGCGCGGCAGTGCGACCCGGCCCGGCGCCGACGCGGAGTTCGCGATCATCGGCATGGGCCGGTACGGAGGGGCGGAGCTGGGGTTCGGCTCCGACGCCGACGTGATGTACGTCCAGCGACCCGGCACCGCCGAGCCGCACCAGGCCCAGCTCTACTCGCAGTTCGTCGTCGCCGAGCTGGTCCGGCTCACGGAGGACTCCCGCCTGCCACTCGACCTCGACGCCGACCTGCGGCCCGAGGGCAAGAACGGGCCGCTCGTGCGCTCCCTCGACTCCTACCGCGCCTACTACGCCCGCTGGTCGCTGACGTGGGAGGCGCAGGCGCTGCTCCGGGCGCGGGGAGTAGCGGGGGACCAGGCGCTCATCGAGGACTTCGAGGAGCTGGCCGACGGGGTCCGCTACCCGGGAGCGGTCTCCGACCGTGACATCCGCGAGGTGAAGCGGATCAAGGCACGGGTCGAGAGCGAGCGTCTGCCGCAGGGCGCCGACCCGCGCCGTCACCTCAAGCTCGGCCGCGGATCGCTGAGCGACGTCGAGTGGCTGGTGCAGCTCCTCCAGCTGCAGCACGCGCGGCGGACCCCGGCGCTCCGGACGACCTCGACCCTCACCGCCCTCGCGGTCGCGGAGGAGGAGGGCATGATCGGCCCGCAGGACGCGGATCGGCTGCGCGCCGCGTGGATCCTCGCGTCCCGTGTCCGCTCGGGCACCACGCTCTGGGGCAACCGCACCAGCGACGTCCTCCCGACCGACCGCCGGCAGCTCGAGGGCGTCGCGCGCCTGCTGGAGTACCCGGCCGGGTCCGCGACGGCGCTCGAGGACGACTACCTCGGCGTGACCCGCCGCTCCCGCGCGGTCTTCGAGCGCCTGTTCTACGGGCCGGCCGCGGGAGACGCTTCCTCCTACCGCTGACGCCCGCGCGCCGGGGACGGCGAAGGGCCGCCCCTCCGAGGAGGAACGGCCCTTCGGCAGTGCTGCGGGATCAGACCCCGTAGTACAGCTCGAACTCGAACGGGTGAGGACGCTGCGCGAGGGGCTTGATCTCCTTCTCGCGCTTGTACTCGATCCAGGTGTCGATGAGCTCCTGAGTGAACACGCCGCCCTGGAGGAGGAAGTCGTGGTCGGCTTCGAGGGCGTCGAGCGCCTCGCCCAGGGTCGCGGGGACCTGCGGGATGAGCTTCGCCTCCTCGGGAGGCAGCTCGTAGAGGTCCTTGTCGACCGGCTCGTGCGGCTCGATGCGGTTCTTGATGCCGTCGAGGCCCGCCATCAGCTGGGCGGCGAACGCGAGGTACGGGTTGCCGGAGGCGTCGGGCGCACGGAACTCGATGCGCTTGGCCTTCGGGTTCGTGCCCGTGATCGGGATGCGGATGGACGCGGAGCGGTTGCCGGCCGAGTAGACCAGGTTGACCGGCGCCTCGAAGCCCGGGATCAGGCGGTGGTACGAGTTGACCGTCGGGTTCGTGAACGCGAGGACGGCGGGGGCGTGCTTGAGCAGGCCGCCGATGTACCAGCGCGCGAGGTCCGAGAGACCGCCGTAGCCGTTCTCGTCGTAGAAGAGCGGCGTGCCGTCGTTCCACAGCGACTGGTGGGTGTGCATGCCCGAGCCGTTGTCGCCGAAGAGCGGCTTCGGCATGAACGTGGCGGTCTTGCCCCACTGCTCGGCCGTGTTCTTGACGATGTACTTGAACTTCAGGATGTCGTCCGCCGCGTGGACCATCGTGTCGAAGCGGTAGTTGATCTCGGCCTGGCCGCCGGTACCCACCTCGTGGTGCGAGCGCTCGAGGATGAGGCCGGCGTCGATCAGCTTGAGGCAGATGTCGTCGCGGAGGTCGGCCTGCTTGTCGACGGGGCTCACCGGGAAGTAGCCGCCCTTGTAGGGCGTCTTGTTGCCGAGGTTGCCGCCCTCCTCGACGCGTCCCGAGTTCCAGGCGCCCTCGACCGAGTCGACGGAGTGGAACGCGGAGTTCTGCGTGATCTCGTAGCGGACGTCGTCGAAGATGTAGAACTCCGCCTCGGGAGCGAAGAACGCGGTGTCGGCGATGCCGGTCGACGCGAGGTACTTCTCG
The DNA here is from genome assembly GCF_002932395.1 of Rathayibacter sp. AY1D9. Lineage (NCBI taxonomy): Bacteria > Bacillati > Actinomycetota > Actinomycetes > Micrococcales > Microbacteriaceae > Rathayibacter > Rathayibacter sp. AY1D9. Next base: position 4,085 of record NZ_PSVQ01000012.1, on the reverse strand, counting down.
GCCTTCTTCGCGACCTGACGCGGGTCCTTGGAGTAGATCTCGCCGTTGCGCGGGTTGTAGATGTCGAAGACGAGGATCAGCGTGCGCTCGACGCGGAACGGGTCCACGTAGGCGGTGGTCACGTCAGGGATCAGCTGCATGTCCGATTCGTGGATGTTCGCGAATCCGCGGATCGAGGACCCGTCGAAGAGCTGACCGACGGAGAAGAACTCCTCATCGACAGTCGAGGCGGGGATGTTGAAGTGCTGCTGGACACCGGGGAGATCGGTGAACCGGATGTCGAGGAACTTGACGTCCGTGTCCTTGATGAACGAGAGCACCTCGGAAGAATCTTTAAACATGCAAAGGTCTCCAATGGCGTGACGGGGTGCTGCAGAGCGCAGCCGTTCCAGGGTAGTGACGGGGGGTTTCCCCACCGTGTCCCTGTTGTTTCCGACATGTTACGGGGCCGGTCCGGGGTCGGGCTCCACGTCGTCTGCCGGACCACCCGCTCCTCGGTCCGCTCCGAGACGCCGCGGATAGGATCGGAGGATGCCAGCCGCCGACCGCAGGACCTTCGCCGACGCCGCCCCGAGCTCGTACCCGGGGGAGCGTCTCGGCCTCCCCCGAGAGGGCCGCCTCTCGGTCGGACGGTCCGGCCGCCGCATCGCCGCCCTGGCCGTCGACTTCGCCGTCGCCGCTCTGCTGTCGCTCGCGTTCTTCGACTACGACCGCTGGGCGAGCCTGCTGCTGTTCGTCCTGCTGCAGGTCGTCTTCATCCCCACCATCGGCGGCAGCATCGGGCACCGCCTGCTCGGGATGCGCGTCATCCGTCTCGGCGGGGGCTGGGTCGGCGTGTGGCGCCCGATCGTGCGCTCTGTGCTGCTGGCCGTGCTGGTGCCGGCGCTCGTCTGGGACTCGGACCAGCGCGGCTTCCATGACAAGGTGGCCGGGACGGTTCTCGTCCGCTACTGACGTGCCGCAGACGAAGCAGGCCGGCCGGGAGAGATCCCGACCGGCCTGTCGCGTCGTGCGTCAGCGCGATCGCTGAGGGCGCACCTTGAAGGGGTCGACGCCCTTCGGGATGGGCAGCGACGTGTTGAGCGAGGAGAGCCGGTTCTTCACCGCGAGGACCTCGGCCTTGGTGAGGACCTTCTTCGTCTTCGAGAGGCGGCTCGGCACCTTGTGCAGCGGAGTCGCATCGGCGTCGGAGCCGACGTGCACGAAGGTGACGGGGACGTTCGGCAGGATCCGCGACACCTTGCGCCGCTCGTCCTCGAGCATGCGCTTGGTCCGGGAGGCGGGGCCCTCCGCGATCAGCACGACGCCTCCGCGGCCGACGGCGCGGTAGACGGCGTCCTGGGTCTTGCCGTTGACGGCGACGGGCATCTCCCCGCCAGTCCAGGTGCCGCGCAGTCCGCTTCGCAGGACGGCGCCGACCGCGCCGGGCTGCCCGGCGATCTGCCCGTAGGCGGCGCGCTCGGCGCGGCGCGAGAGCACGGCGAGTCCGGCGACCAGGCCGGCCATCACGCCCACGATGATCCACAGCGCGATCACGAAGCCGTTGCCGTTGCCGAGCAGGATGCCGAGGAGCACGCCGAGCAGGATCGGGAGCAGGAGCGCGAGGAGGATGATCCAGACGGCGCTGCTGTCGTAGCGGCGGGTCATCTGGAACACCTGCCACATCTGCTTGAGACGTCCGGGTTCCTTGACCGCCTTCGTCGACGGTTCCGTGCTGCGTGCCATGACGTCAAGGATACCGAGCGGGAGCGCGGCGGCGGACCCCGGACGCGGATCCGACTCCTCCACAGAGGGCACGTGCGCCGATCCGTCCACCGATCGGGATCGACGGGCGTCCTCCGCCCCGACCTGCGGTCAGGCTCGCCTCATGACGAGCAGCGGGACGGTCCAGGGCCGGAGGATCGGCGGAGTGCGGACGGGGAGGCGGCGGACGCCTGCGCCGAATGCCGCACCGCCGGCCGAGCGGACGATGCGGCCGCGGGAGGCCGAGGCGCTACAGGTGTCGGCGGTGGCTCGGCTCGCCGAGCACCGCCACCGCGAGCGCATCGTCCGGGTGGAGTCGTCTCCGAGGAGGCGCATCGTCTCGACCGCCCCTCCCGTCGTCGCCACACTCGAGAGGTTCCTGCGGGTCGAGCGGGGGATCGCACTCGGCGCCGCGGTCACCCTCCTCGCCCCCGTGGTGGGCGCGGTCCGATCGGCCGCGCTCGAGGGAGCATGGCTGGCTCCGACGACGGACGACATCGGCCTGACGGAGGAGGGTCGGCCGCTGCTGCTGCTGACGACGCCCGCCGTCGACACCCCGCGTGCGGCGCGCGACGCGCTGCAGCGGGTCCTGGAGCGCCTCGGAATGCTCTGCCCGGAGCTGCCGGTCGCCGCCCTCGCGCGGCACCGCGACCTGCTGGCGCTGGAGGGCAACCTCTACGGACTCGCTGATCCGCAGGGGATAGGCGAGGCGGTGCGGGCGCTGCCGACGTCCGGCGCGGATGCCCGGGGTCGGGAGGCGGTGCCCGCTCCGGCTGCCCGGCACAGGCGGGTCCATCCGCTCGACGGCTGGCAGGACCGCCTCCGGGCGTTCGTCGTCCGGCGTCGGGGACCGCTCTCCGTCGGGACGGCGATCGTGCTGGGAGCGGTGCTCGCCGGTTCGCTCGCGGGCGGGCCCGATCGGCAGGTGCAGGATGCGGAGGCGTCGACCGCAGCCGCGCCCGTTCCGGCTCGGTCGGCTCCGCCGGCGGTGGCGACCGCGGCACCGCCGGCTCCGGTCGCGGCGACCTCACTCGACGCCGAGCAGGCGGCGGAGGTGCTGATCGACGCGGTGCGCGCGTGCGGGGACCGGGAGTGCGCCCGCGGTCTGGTCACGGCGGACTCGCCGCTCGGCGACGCAGCGGACGGCCCCGCCTCCGCTGTCCCGGCGACGGGGGAGGCGTCGGCCGTCCTCGTCGACGTGAACGGGGCATCGGCGGTCGTGCACCTCCGGACGGCCCCGGGGACGACAGCGGCCTCCGTCCTGATCATCAGGACGGAGGCCGGCTGGCTCATCCGCGACGTCTACACCGGAGCGGCCTCGTGAGAGGCGCGCTCAGGGGGAGCGTGTCAGATGCCGAGGTCGTTCTCGAACGAGCCCTCCTCGAGGCGCTCCTTGATCGCGACCAGGAAGCGCGCCGCGTCGGCTCCGTCGACCGTGCGGTGGTCGTACGAGAGCGCGAGGAAGACGGTCGAGCGGATCGCGATGGCGTCAGTACCGTCCACCTGCACGACGGCCGGCTTCTTGGTGACGATGCCGGTGCCGAGGATCGCGGTCTGCGGCAGGAACACGACGGGAGTGTCGAACAGGGCCCCGCGCGAACCGGTGTTGGTCAGCGTGAAGGTGCCGCCGGCGAGCTCGTCGGGCTTCAGCTTGTTGTTGCGGGTGCGCTCGGCCAGGTCTCCGATGGTGGAGGCGATCTGCGCGAGGTTCAGCTCGGACGCGTTCTTGAGGACCGGGGTCAGCAGGCCGCGCTCGGTGTCGACGGCGATGCTGATGTTCTCGTGGTCCGGGTAGACGATCGACTCGCCGTCGAGGGTCGAGTTGATCACCGGGTAGGCCTTGAGCGCCTCGGCCGCCGCGAGGGCGAAGAACGGGAGGAAGGACAGCTTGGCGCCGGTCTTCTCCTGGAAGCTCTTCTTGACCGAGTCGCGGAAGCGGGCGACCGCCGTGACGTCGACCTCGATGACCGAGGTGAGCTGGGCGCTCGTCTGCATCGACTCGACGGCGCGCTGCGCGAGGACCTTGCGCAGGCGCGACATCGGCTGCGTGGTGCCGCGGAGGGGCGACGTCTCGAGCGGGGTGCGCGCGGCCTTGGCGGCTGCGGCGGCGGGCGCCGAGACCGGGGCGGCCGGAGCCGACTTGGCGGCCTCGACCGCGTCGAGGACGTCCTGCTTGCGGATGCGGCCGCCGACTCCGGTTCCCGTGAGGGTGGAGAGGTCGATGCCGTTCTCGCCGGCGAGCTTGCGCACGAGCGGGGTGACGTAGCCGGGGTTGGAGTCGGTGGGCTCCGGGGAGGCGGTGGGCGCGGCGGCAGCGGGCGCAGGCGCGGCGGCGGCCGGGG
>NZ_PSVQ01000087.1:0-602 GCF_002932395.1 Rathayibacter sp. AY1D9 | reverse complement strand
GGATACGCGCTCTCCCCGGTCGAGCAGGTCGTCACCGGCGACAGCACCCCCGCCGACGCCGCAGGGCTCAGCTAGCCCACCCGGCGGGGACCGGCTCGCACCGGTCCCCGCCCCTCCTCTTCTCCCACTGCTGCACAGGAAGGCCTGACCATGACCACCACGACCACCGCACCCCGCCCCGCCCACCGATTCGACCCGTACCAGGAGGACCCGACGCTGCGAGCAGCCGAGGTCGCCGTCGACGCCGCGGCCGCGACCGGCGACGCCGACGCGACCGCCGCCGCAGCGCGAGCGCTGATCGTCGCCGCGGCCGCCTACGGCTGGCCCACCGCGACCGCCCTCGTCTTCACATACGAGACGACCGGCCCCATCGCCCACGTCTGGGGACTGTGGAAAGTCCTCGACGCCGACCGGCAGGTGCTGCGCGAATGGGACGAGGAGCCCGGCGACATGACCGACGAGTCCGAGGAGGAACTGATCGCCCTTGACCTCATCAGCAACCGCCGCGCGACCCTCGACTACACCGACTTCGGAAAGCCCATCGGCTCCACGACCCTGATCCTCCACACGCTCACCCTCTGAGCGCGTGCGCGGGCCGACCC
>NZ_PSVQ01000011.1:0-80963 GCF_002932395.1 Rathayibacter sp. AY1D9 | reverse complement strand
CCGTCCCTCCCGTGGAGGAGTCGCGCGCGGAGCGGACGTCCGGTCCTGCTGAGTCCGCAACCGACGAGGCCCACGCGTCAGCGGAGGAGCGGAGCGTTGCGAGCGAGTCGGCCTCCTCCGCCGACGCGGCCGGACCGTCGTCGAGCGACAGCGACAGCGACTCCGACGCCGCGCCGCCCCGTGCCCCCGCCGCTCCGGTCGGCCTGTGGCCGGGGGAGCCCGTGCTGAGCGCGACGCCCGCCGCCGAGGAGGCCGGCGGCGACCTCCCGAAACCCGCGGACGACTCCGCTCGGGTGGAGGTGCAGGACGCCGACGCCGACCGCGGAACGGTCGTGGAGCCGGAGCGCTCCTCCGACCGCGACGGCGTCTCCGCCGAGGGACGGAGCTCTCGGGGCGGCGACACGGGAGTCCCCGACGCGGGAGCCCGCGCCGTGGGAGCGCCCGAGACGGATGCCCGCGAGGCGAGTGCCCGCGAGACGGGTGCCGGTGGGACGACTGCCCGCGAGACGAGTGCCTCCGACGCGGACGTGTCCGACGAGGACGACTCCGACGAGGACGCCTTCGACGCGTTCTTCGCCCCCCTCCGCGACGACAACGCCGACGGCTCCGGCTCCGACGCCTCCACCGATGCCGGCCGCACCGAGGTGCACCGCCGCGGGGCGGACTCCGTGCGCCCGGTCCTGCCGCACACCGACCCTCCCGCCGACCTGCCGACCGCCCCCGCCGGACTGCGCAGCGCGCACCGGCCGGACGACGAGCCCGATGCCGGATCCTCGGCCGACGTCGACCCGGCGGGCCGCTCCGGCGTCCCCTACCCCGCCGACGGACGCCCGGTCGGCGCCACCCCTCCGACTCCGCGCGAGCCGACTCCGCCCGCCGTCTACGAGTGGCCCGACCCGCGAGGGGACTGGGACCAGCCGCCCGTGTGGGAGCAGGTCGTCGCTCCGCAGGACGAGCCCGACGATGACGGCGGCGACGAGGAGCTGTGGCGCGAGACCGCCGGCGCCTACTCGTGGAACCTCGAGCCGGCCGCCGAGCCCGCCGACCGCGCCGAGCCCGCGCCCTTCCGCACCGCTCCCGCGGCCGCCCACGTCAACGCCGCTCCGCCGCGGAAGCGCCGCTCCGCCCGGTCCCGACCCGAGAGCCGCGAGCGCGACTCGGCGCCCGCCGGAGCGCCCGCATGGCGCACGCTCAGCCGACGCCGGCTCCTGATCGGCCTGATCGCGGCGGGTGCGGTGATCCTCCTCGCCGGGCTCTTCGCGATCGGCATCGCCGTCGGGAGCGCCGGCGGCCGAGCAGAGCCGCAGGCCGTCCCGGTCGTCAGCGAGACGCCCACGGCGGAGCCGACCCCCTCGCCCACGCCGACCGCGACCCTCCCGACCGTCGGACCGCTGCCCGTCGGCACCTGGGCCTGGAGCGCGCTCCTCGGCGGCGAGTGCGTCGAGCCCTTCGACTCCGTCTGGGCGGAGGAGTTCACCGTCGTGGACTGCGCGGGGGCCCACTCCGCCCAGCTCGTCGCCACCGCGGAGCTGACAGACGCGGTGTTCCCCGGCCAGGACGCCCTGGCCGTCACCGTCTCCTCGCTCTGCCAGGCGCAGGGCGTCGTGGACGTCGCCGCGGCCGAGACCTACGGCGACGTGCAGGTCGCCGGTGCGTTCCCCGTCACCCAGGAGCAGTGGGACGCGGGCGAGCGCAGCTACTACTGCTTCGTCGACCGGGCGGGCGGCGGCGAGCTGACCGGCTCCCTCGCCGGCACCCCCGCGGCCTGACGCGCGCCGTCGCTCGGGCCTCGGAGGACGCCGCCGGGCACCGGCCCGGTGCACCCGGCCGAGCCGCGGAGCGCCCAGTAGGATCGCTCGTCGTGCAGGAGAACGAGGCGACCCCCGCGACCGGACCCACCGCCTCCGTGGAGCTCACCACGAACGGCGTCGGCCCCTGGCAGGGCGAGCGGCCCGAGGACGACCGCCTCGACCCGGAGCTGCTGGAGCGTGGCGACGCGCGCAACGTGGTCGACCGCTTCCGCTACTGGCGGATGGACGCGATCGTCGCGGAGCTCGACCGCACGCGGCACCCGTTCCACGTCGCGATCGAGAACTGGCAGCACGACATGAACATCGGCTCGATCGTCCGCAGCGCGAACGCGTTCGGCGCGGAGGGCGTCCACATCGTCGGCCGGCGGCGGTGGAACAAGCGCGGCGCGATGGTCACCGACCGCTACCAGCACGTCCAGCACCACGAGACGGTGGCCGACCTCGTGCAGTGGGCCGCGGAGGCGGACGTGCCCCTCCTCGCCGTCGACAACGTCCCCGGCTGTGTGCCGCTCGAGACCTACCGGCTCCCCGAGCGCTGCCTCCTGCTGTTCGGGCAGGAGGGACCCGGCCTCTCGGAGGAGGCGATCGCCGCCTCGGAGGCCGTGCTCGAGATCACGCAGTTCGGCTCGACCCGGTCGATCAACGCCTCGGCGGCGGCAGCCGTCGCGATGCACGCCTGGGTGCTGCAGCACGTCCGCTTCTGACCCCCGCGAGCCGCGGTGCCGTGTCAGGAACCGGCGCCCGGCCCGCTGCCGGGACTCAGACCGCTGAATCCGGCGGGAACTCCGACTCCAGCGGCTCCGACGACAGGAGCTCGTGCACCCCGCTCAGCACCTCGTCCGGGCGGAACGGATAGCGCTCGATCTCGGCCTCGTCGCTGATCCCCGTCAGCACCAGCACGGTGTGCAGGCCCGCCTCGATGCCCGCGACGATGTCGGTGTCCATCCGGTCGCCGATCATCCCGGTGTTCTCGCTGTGCGCGCCGATCTTGTTCATCGCCGAGCGGAACATCATCGGGTTCGGCTTGCCGACGACGTACGGATCCTTACCCGTCGCCTTCGTGATGAGCGCCGCGATTGCCCCCGTCGCCGGGAGCACGCCCTCGGCGCTCGGCCCCGTCGCATCGGGATTGGTGACGATGAAGCGCGCACCCGCGACGATCAGGCGGATCGCCTTCGTGATCGCCTCAAAGCTGTAATTGCGGGTCTCGCCCACGACCACGTAGTCCGGCGCCGTCTCCGTCATGATGAAGCCCGCCTCGTGCAGCGCGGTGGTGATCCCCGCCTCGCCGATCACGAACGCGCTCCCGCCCGGCTTCTGCGACGCGCAGAAGTCCGCCGTCGCCAGAGCGCTCGTCCAGATCCGCTCCTCCGGCACGTGCAGCCCCGACCCGCGCAGCCGCGCCGCCAGATCCCGCGGCGTGAAGATCGAGTTGTTCGTCAGCACCAGGAACGGCGTGCCCGAATCGGTCCACTCCTGGATCAGCTCGGGCGCGCCGGGGAGCGCCTTGTTCTCGTGCACCAGCACGCCGTCCATGTCCGTGAGCCAGGCCTCGACTTCACTGCGGTTCGTCGCCATGGGTCGATGCTATCGGCGGCACCCCCGCGCACGACGGCGACGACCGGCGAACCGCCCGGCTCCCTCCGCTGACGCCCCTGTGGAGGGACGACCGTCGTGCGCCGGACGGCCGGACCCCGGACCCGCACAGCCGCGAGCGGGATAGCCTGGGAGGCATGAGTGGCGAGAACCTGCTGGGCCCCGAACCGACCCTCCTCCCCGACGAGCCCGCGGTCACCGCGGCCCTCGCGAAGCACGCGAACCCGGGAGCCGTCGAATTCGCCGCCCTCGCGGCCGCCCACCCGCGCTCCCCGCTGGCCTGGGCACTGCTCGCCGACAGCGTCTGGGGCATCGACGCGGCCCTCCCCTCCTACGCCTACGCCCGCGTCGGCTACCACCGCGGTCTGGACCTCCTGCGATCCGCCGGCTGGCGCGGCCAGGGTCCCATCCCGTGGCGCCACGGACCCAACCGCGGTTTCCTCCTCGCCCTCTACGCCCTCCGCCGCGCCGCCGACTCGATCGGCGAGACGGAGGAGGTCGCGCGACTCACCCATTTCCTTCAGCAGGCCGATCCCGCCGCCATCGACGAGATCGAGCGCTATCACGAGGACGCGCTTCCCCCCACTGCCGCCATCGTCATCCTCGGCAACGACTAGGCGGCGCCGGGGACGCGGTCCCGGGGGCGTCGGGCTCGGAGGCCGGCCCGGAGGGCTTGAGGCGGAGTCGCGATCCCGTCCACCCGCAGTCCTGCGCATCGTCTCCTGTCGGCGTGCCACCCGCCGGCGAGGATCCGGCGGAAGCCCGACCGCTCAGGTCCTCCTCGTCCCTTCCCCTGGGTAGTGTTCGCTCCTGTGACGCTCTTCTCGGACCTCCCCGTCCTTCCCGTCCTCAGGCGCGCACGCGAGCGCGATCGCCTCGCGTCCGCGGAGGCGGGCTGCTGGGCGTGACACGGTCGGCCGGGGAGGCTCCGGTGAGCCGGTGGCGCCTGCGGGTCGCCGGGACCACGGCGGTCCTCGCCTTTCTGCTCCTGCTCGTCTGCGCCGATCCCTTCGGATCGGACTCCTCGCGGCAGTTCGTCCGGATCGCCCGCTCCCATGATCCGACTGGTCTCGTCCACGCCCTGGGTGGAGAAGGGATCGCAGTCTGCGCTCTCGCCTCACCGGCTGCAGCGGCGGCAGCCGCGCTGGTGGCCTCGAGCAGCCGTCGCCCCTTCGTCCCCGCACTCGGAGTGCTCGCGCTGCTCGAGGGGGCGTCGACCGTCGAGATGATCGTCACTCCGCCGTCGGTCGGTGGCGTGCTGTACGGCCTCCTCTCGGTTCTCGCGGGCACGGCGGTCGGGGCGCTGGTCGGCACGATCCTCCGACGAGTCGTCCCGAATCGATCCGCCGCACGCTCACTGCGGATCCTCTGGCGCACGTGGCTCGCCGTCCTCCTCGCCGTCGCACTGCTCGCCGCGGTGGCGGTGCCCCTCTTCGTCCGCCCCGTTCTCGATCCCGTGGGGGGAGCCGATGCGCTCGTGGTGCTGGGTCCTGCTACTGATCGCAGGGTCGGCCGTGCGCTCGCTCTGCTCGAGGAGCACCGGGATGTCACCCTCGTGCTCTCGACTCCGCGCCTGGAGAACGGTTCGTTCGCCCGAGCCGAATGCGATGCCGGCGAGGAGGTCAGAGTCGTCTGCTTCACTCCCTCCCCGTTCACTACGGGCGGTGAGATCTCCGAGCTGAACACGCTCTCCTCGGAGTACGACTGGACCTCGGTGGCACTGATGACCTCCACTCCGCATGTGACCCGGGTCCGCACGATCGCGTCTCGCTGCCTGCGCACACCGTTCTCGGTCGGCTCGGTCGACGAGCCGCGGCGGGTGAGCGAGTGGACTCTGGCGGTGGTCTATCAGGTGCTGGCGTTCGGCAAGCTGCTGATCCTGCAATCCTGTGAGAGCGGCCGCTCGTGAAGAAGGATCCGCACCTTGGGCCCCCCTTCTAGGGGCGGAACCATGGATCCGCGTCGTCGTTCCAGGAAAACGACAGAGTCTCCTCTGCTTCCCTCCGCGGTCGGGGGGTGCGGCCGTCGACAGCCGATGGCGGGATGATCCGAGCATGAGGAGATGACGACGACTCTCGAAACAGGACCCGGATCCCGCCGCACGTTCCTCCGCTACGGAGGGGCCGCGGCCGCGGCCGCCGTCGTCGCCGCACCCGCCGCGGAAGCCGCGGACGAGACTATACCTGCGACCCGCGTCAACGGAATCCACAACTACCTCGAATTCACCGGGACCACTGACGAGGACAAGCTCCGCGCCGCGATCGACTATTTCGTCGCCGCTCGCCAAGAGGTCACGTTGACGATCTCGAAGAGCTTCAAGATCACGCGCACCCTCGTGATCGACTCCTCGTACATCTCGCTCGAGTTCACCTGCGGTCCGCTGAATGCGACCGCCATCACCAGCGGTCCTGCTCTCACGGTGATCGGCAGTGCCACGTCCGGCTACCCCAACAACAGGGCGGCGATCACCGGACTCCGTCTGCTAGGGCCGGGAGCGTCCGCGACGGCCAGCACCGGAATCCTGTTCAACACCGACAGCACGACTGCCGCCACCACGCGCGGGCTCGGACTCTGGGGCCTGGAGATCTCGGGCTTCGGGACCGGCGTGTCCTTCGAGAACGATGCGTTCCTGATCAGCTTCTACAACTTCCACATCTTCCGCTGCAGGACGGCCGTTTCCATGCCCGCAGGCAGAGTCAACTACGGCGAGAACATCAAGTTCATCGGCGGTGGTATCGGCACCAGCACCCTCGGCGTCTACAACGCCAACCCGAACGGCGAGCTGCACTTCGTCTCGACGTCGATCGACTTCTGCGTGCAGGCCGTGAAGGTCGACGCGGGTCGGGTGATCCTGCACCAGCCGCATATCGAGATCAACGAGAGCGGCGCGAACTCCACGCTCTCGCAGTTCGTCACCGGGTCGAGTACAGCTGCGCAGATCTCGATCTCAGGCGGACACCTCTTCTTCCATCAGGTCCCGGTGGCCAACTACCTCTTCGAGACCACTGCAGGAGGGTGGGGCGGCGGAATCCAGGTCCATCAACTGTCGATGTTCAATACGCAGATGAAATCGGGATATCTCGCCGGTGGCACTGCGAAGGTCCGTATCAGCCAGCACGTCACCTCGGACGGGAACGGCAGCGGTTCGGGGCAGGGGTCGATTCTGCATTCGAAGGCGGCGAACAAGCTCGTCGACGGGAACTTCTCTCTCGCAGCGCCCGTCGACGCGTTCCTCAACGGCGCCGACGCGACGAGCCGCACCACCAGCCCGTCCATGACGCTGACCACCAGCGGCAACCAGCTGCTGATGACCCGAGTGGCCGGCGGTCCCGGTCCGGCGGTCTCCATCGACGTCCCCGTCACAGCGGGGCTGCTGTACGGCGTCGACTTCACCATCGCGGGATCCACGTCGACGGGCACGATGTACGTGTCCGAATCCTTCGTCGCCGTGACCGGCGTGTCCTCGTCGGGGATCCCGATCGTCGCTCGGAGCAGCGCTCGCCCGGTGTCGAATCTCGACCTCGCCGGCGCGAACGCGCAGGCTCCCTTCCGCAAGACCTATCAGCAGACGACCTGGAACCGGGTCGCTCCTGCGTGGGCGACGCACTTCCGGCTGCGGTTCACCTTCGGATCGGTGACAGCAGGAGTGACTCGCTTCTCGGAGATCGTCATCACCGAACTCTGACGGGGGCGGCGGGTGACGGACCTCGAGAAACCCGACTGGTAGCGTCAGACCATCCCTCGCCGGCCGAGGTCGTCCGCTCCGTCGCCGAAGCGGGCGTGTCGCGGTCCGATCACAGGCCGTGGTGCCCTCTCCCAGGTCGTCTCGTGGTGCCCGGGGCGGTCCGCCGAAGAGACGAACGAAGGAGAAGCACGCGAATGATCCGGGCGCTCTTCTCCGTGAAGGACTTCTCCGGCTCGAGCAACCCCTACATCGAGCTGCTCGTCGGTTCGTTCCCGGCGTCGGTGGAACCGGTCGCGTTCACCTGGCGACGTGCCCTTCTCGGGCGCTACGACGTCTTCCACGTGCACTGGCCGGAGTACCTCTTCCGTGCCCCGCGCGGCCCGCGCCGCTGGCTGAAGTCCGCCCTCGCCTTCGGGCTCATCGCCCGGCTGCTCGCGTCGGGGACGCCGGTCGTCGTGACGATGCACAACCTCCGACCGCACGAATCGGGCAGTGCCGTCGAGACTCTCCTCGCGCGCTGGCTGGACCGTCTCACGGACGTCCGCATCTATCTGAACGAGTCCGACGAGAACGACCTGGACCGGGGAGTCGTCGTCCTGCACGGCGCCTATCCGGAGTCGGCCTCTGTCCCGGGCCCCCGTGAAGCGGGTCGGCGCATCCTGTTCTTCGGGCAGATCCGGCCCTACAAGGGACTCGAGGAGCTGATCGCGGCCTTCAGCGCACTCACCGACGGCGAACTCGTCATCGCCGGCGCGGCCGCTGTCCCCGAGTACGCCGACGAGGTGCGCAGAGCGGTCGGAGCCGACGGTCGCGTCCACCTGCGGCTCGGCCACATCGACGACGCCGAGCTGGACGAGCTCCTGGCAGGCGCGGACCTCGTCACCCTGCCGTACAAGTACCTCTACAACTCCGGAGCCGCGCTGCTCGCCCTCGGCGCGCGGAAGACGATCCTGGTCCCGGCGACCGGATCGACGCGGGCCCTCGCCGCGGAGGTCGGGAGCGGCTGGGTGGAGCTGTTCGACGGCCCCGTGTCGCCGGCGGCGTTGGAGGCGGGCCTCGAGCGAGCGCGCCGGCACGGAGAGAGGGAGCGACCCGACCTGTCCAAGCGCGAGCGTTCCCTCGTGGGAGCGCTGCACGGCGCCGTGTACGAGGCGCTCGTCGCTGCAGGCCGAGGTCGAGGACGAGGCGGGAAGGGGAGGAGAGCGGCGACGCTCGCTCGCCTCCGCGCAGACCCCCGCTTCCTCCGGCATTCCGAGCTGAATCGATGAACGAGCCGCAGGGAGTCGAATGAGGCGTTCAGCGCCGAGCCGCCGTTCACGTACCAGGACTACTTCGAGGGGACAGGACGGACCGGGTCGGAGTACACCCTCTTCGATGATCTCGACTCCGCCGTGGCTCACGCGACGCGGATCCGGCTGCACTCCTAGACGCCCGCTGGCTGCGTGGGATCCGGCGCCCCTGCTGGACGCCTTCCCGATCGACCGCTGGCGGCGCTGAGGACGGGCCGTCAGCGCCGCACTCGGCGCGGTGCCGCCAGCACCGCGTCGAGCAGCTGTGCGAGGTCGGCGGCGCGACGGTGCCAGCCGTACTGCTCCGCGTAGACCGAGCCCTCCCGGTTGGGTCCCGACGCCGCAGCCTCCAGCGCGGACCGCAGCCCGTTCTCTGCGCCCGCAGGGTCGTCGTAGAGCCAGACGCCGGGGGCGGAGCGGGCTCGCAGTGCAGGGGAGGCGGACGAGACGATCCTGAGGCCGGCGGCGAGGTACTCGAAGTACTTCATCGGGCTGCGACCCGCGTTGCCCGGGTCGTCCGAGAGCGGGAGCAGCCCGACGCGGGCGCTCTTCAGCAGCGCGGGCGCCCGGGAGTAGGGCACGGCGCCGAGCAGCTCCACGTTCGCGGGCAGCGTCTCCACGTTCTTCGGGAGCGGACCGGCGAGTCGGAAGGGGACGTCAGGGAACGCCGAGGCGAGCATCCGGACTCCTCCCCAGTCGAAGCGGCGGTCGAGCGCCCCGAGGTAGACGACTCCCGCACGCTCGGCACCGAGACCGTGGAACCGCTCGTACTCGACTCCGTTCTCGAGGACCAGCGTGCGCTCTGGCGCGGCCACTCCCTCGGAGACCACGCGCAGCACCGGCTCCGACGTGGCGACGAGAGCGTCCGCCCGCTCGAGGAGCTCGATCTCCGCCGCCCGCATCCCCGGTTCGAAATGAGCGTCCGTGGGCCGGTAGACGACACGCTTCGGCTGCAGGAGCTCGAGGAGCGGCACGCCCATCAGGGGCTGGTCGACGATGAGGACATCAGGACGCATCGCCCCACTGGGCGCCCGCCAGGGCCGCAGCGGCACCCGCAGAGACGGCGTCCGCATCCGCGCCGGGAGCGATCCCAGTGGGGCGACGGTGAGCGGTTCGGCGTGCACGACGCCCGCCGCGTCCGTGCGTGGACCTCGCAGCGCAAGACCGAAGCGGGCCCGCACGGTGGCGTCCCGCAGGCGCCCCGCGTGCAGGAGCGAGGACGGCGTCGAGACGTGCGTCACCGTGTTCCCGAGGCGCGAGAGCTCGCGAGCCAGGTGGTGGCTCCCCACTCGGAAGACCCCGACCTCGGCGGTGTGGCTCGCGAAGACGATCTTCACGGGCGCCCGACCGGTCCGGAGGCGTCGACGAGGAGGTCGACGAGTCGTCCTCGCTGCATCCGCAGCGCCGACACGGAGTCTCCGACGCGCCTCCAGTAGTCGGACGGGTCCTCCCGCAGCTCAGCGATCTGGTCGCGGATGAGCGAGAGATCGGCGTCGAAGGCGTTGTGCACGAACCGGTCGATCCCGAGGTCGTCGTAGGCACCCCATCCCTTCCGCTCGTAGCTCAGATGGACACTCGGAACGCCGCTGCGGATGGTCTGGATGCTGCCGTGCAGCCGGACCGAGACCACGACCGCCGGCCGATCCGCGACTCCGCTGCCGACCGCGTCGCGGAGCAGGCGGAATGGCCCTTCGTGGCCGAGCCGCTCGTAGAACTGCGGATCGTTGTTGCCGCGAGCGGTGGCTTGAGCGAGCAGCTCCGACTCCGGATCGCGCGCGAGGACGTCGATCCGCGACTCGTAGGCGGCACGTCGCGACCGGCTCGAGGACAGCGCGCGGGCGACGATCCCGACGGGCCCGGGAGCTCCGGCCCGCACGACGGTCCTCGGATCGAACTCGTCGGGGAGGCCCAGAAGGGCCATGTCGGGAGCGCGGTGCACGTTCGCGAGGCCGGACAGCTCCTCGACGGAGCGGTCGTCCCGAGCGAAGACCCCGACGGCGCGGGCCAGTCGCGCCGCGATCACACGGCGGGTCCCGAGATTGAGCGGCCCGATGCTCTGCGGAAGGTAGACGAACGGAACGCGGTCGCTGCGCCGGGGCATCTGGACGAAGTTGGTGCACATCATCTTGACGACTTCGACGGGATTCTTGGTGCGGAGGTAGCCGCCCCCCACGCCGACGACGAGGTCGGACCCGGCGATCGCCCGGGCGTAGCCGGCGCTCCGGCGGCCGGAGAGCAGCGCGACCCCACCGCGTCGCAGCGTCTCGAGGCTGCCGATGCTGCCGCCACGGCCGGTGAGGGGGTGCAGGACACTCTCGTAGAGCTCCTCGTCGAAGCTCGCGGGATCGAGGGCGACGAGCGTGATCTCCGCCGTCGGCAGGGCCGAGAGGACCAGCTCCCGCGCCTCCTCGACGAGCAGGCCGTCGCCGGAGTTGGTGGTGCTGTAGGCGTGGACGATCGTGACCCTCACCGCGCGGCCTCCTCGAAGACGCGAGCATGCGCTGCGATGGAGTCCGACCAGTGGAATCGTCGAGCGTTGATCAGACCCCGGCTCCGCAGGTCGTTGCGGAGGGACGGATCGGCGACGATCTCGCGCATGTGATCGGCGATCGCCGTCGCGCCGATGTCGGTGAGCGTCAGCGCCGCGCCGCCCGCCACCTCGGCGAGCGACCCGCGATCGCTGCAGATGACGGGAACGCCGCACGCCATGGCCTCGACGACCGGGAAGCCGAAGCCCTCGTAGGTGGAGGGGAAGCAGAAGGCGAGCGCTCCCCGGAGCAGCGGGACGAGCGCCTCATCCGGTACGCGGCCGAGGTAGCGCACGCCGCGGGTTCCGCGGACCGCCTCGAGGATCGCGTCGCTCTCCCACGCCGGAGCGCCGGACACCAGGAGCGGCACCCCCGTCTCGTCGAAGACCTTCGAGGCGGCTCGGCACAGCTCGATGATGTTCTTGCGGGGGTCGAGGTTGCCCGCGTAGAGGAAGTACGGGCCGTCGATCCCCAGCTCGTCGAGCGCGACGGAGTCCTGGTCGGTGGAGCGGGTGTTGAACGTGTCGTGGTCGATCCCGTGCGGGATGGTGACGATCTTCCCGGCGGCGTCGGGTGCGACAGTCGCGATGTCCCGGGCGGAGGAATCGGAGACCGTGATGATCGTGGTCGAGAGTGCTGCGAGACGCGCGACGCGCAGGCGCCACAACCGGTCGGAGCTCCGGCTGCGCACATCGTCCACGTGGAGTGTCGCCAGCCCGTGGATCGTGCCGACGATCGGGAGGCGGCTCGGAACCAGCGGCCCCGTGTCCGCGGGGAAGTGGAGGACGTCGATCCCGGAGGGGCGGAGCCTCGGCAGTACGAGTCCCTCATAGGCGCCGTAGACGGCGCTGCGGGCTCGGCCCCCCTCGATCGGAGGTCGGGACAGCACGTGCTGCACGCCGTGTCCGGCGAGCCCGCTGTAGACGGTGCGGGCGTATCGGGTGTTGCCGCCGACCTGTCTGTCGAGGACACGGGCGGAGACGAGCACTGTCGTCATGGCTTCCTCCTCCGAGGGGCGGTCGGCAGCAGGCCGAGGTAGAGCCGCTCGAGCATCTGCGACTGGTGCTGCACGGTGTTCAGGGCGAGGGCGTGCTCGGCGGCGGCGACGAGACGGGAACGGGCCGCCGGGTCCTCCAGATCGCCCCAGTACGACGCCACATCGTGGGGGGAGTGCGCGACCAGGGGCAGGCCGAGGCGATCGAAGGCGGGGATGTCCCGCACGACGAGGGCCAGCCCCATGCCGTGCGCCTCCAGAACGGCCATCGGCATCCCCTCCCACTGCGCGCTGTGCAGGTACACGTCGGCATCGCCCAGTCGGCGGAGCGCCTCGTCGCGGCTGAGCCAGCCGGTGACGTGGACGCCGGCCTGGTCGAGGGCGGTGCGGTGACGCCCCTCGCCTCCGCCGATCCACGTCGCGTCGACGGAATGGCCGGCGGCGCGCACGGCCTCCACGGCCTCGGCGAAGAATCGGGGATCCTTGTGCGTCGAGAGCCGACCGGCGCCGACGAGGCGGAGAGGCCTCGGCCCGCCGGGGCGAGTGGCGGGCGGGAGCGAGGCGGGCACCGAGTTGGGGACGTGCACGACCTCCGCCCGGCTGAACGGCCACCGGCTCAGACGGGCCTCGCGAGCTGAGCAGGCGGCGAACACGGTGGTGTTGAAGGCGAGGACGCCCTCGAAGACCCGGAACGCCGCCCGGGCGGGCAGCGGGAGGTCTCGGCGCTCGAAGCCGTAGCAGTGCGGCGTGTAGACGATCGGACGTCGCCGGCCCGCCCGGACCGCGAGGCGCGCGTACGCTCCGCCGAAGCTGGAGTGCGCGTGCACGACAGCGCCCGGCATTCCGGCCAGAACCGTTCGCAGAGCGCGGACTCGGGCGACGTGCCCTGTCGGCAGCGCCGTCACGCCTGCGAACGACGCGAAGGCGCTCTCCGGTACCGGAGAGTCCTCCCGCGGTGAATACACGAGCCTGTGCTGGAAGGCGGGCGTGGCCGCTACGTAGTCGCTGATCGCCGACGCGGTACCTGCGCCGAAGCTCTCCGTCACGTGCACGATCGTGCGCTCGCCTTCGCGCCAGCCCTCAGCGAGTGTGGATCCGCTTGTCAACCGTTCGCGCCCTTCCGGCTTGGCCGAGCCGTGGAAGGCTCCGGTCCCTGTCGATGACCATCGGACAGGATCCCTCACCGACCACGCGGTCCGTCGGCATGACTCCGTGAGCGATCCTATGTGCTCCCGGCCGACGGTATGAGGTCGAAAGGGGACCACCTCCGGGGGACCGGGACCGTGGTTAGTCTGTAGTCCTACAGAGCTGAACGGAGCTGCTGCAGGAGACGATCGATGCTCGATCACGTCGGAGATGAGGCGCGCGATGGCTCGAGGGGGCGCTGCGACCGCGACGACGCGAGAGGGCGCGGCGCGTCTGGATGTCGTCCAGCGGCTTCTGTTCCTCGCCATCGTCTTCATGCCGTTCCAGCAGGCGCTCACCATTCAGGTCGGCTCTCCGCTGAAGATCACCGAGATCGCCGTCATCCTGGCCATCGGCTTCTCCGTGATCACCGTCCAGAAGGACCGGTACACGCCGGTGGGACGGGAGATCGTGCTGGGGCTCGGTGCGCTGGTCGTTCTGGCGACGATCTGGGCATTCCTGTTCAAGCAACCCGAGGTTCCAGCCGCCTACGGCTATGACCTGGGCTTCACCAACGACATGATCCTCTACTGCGGATACGCTCTGCTGGCCCTCGCGGTCTGGTGGTACGTCGGCCACCGACTGGGATTCCAGGACATGGAGCGGGCTCTCTCGATCGCCGTCCGCCTCGCTTTCGTCTTCTGCGCGATCCAGCTGGCCCTCCACCTCGCCGGGGTCCCGCTGCCCGCTCTCCTCAACTCGACGATTCAGATGGGGGCGACCTTCGGCGTCAGCCTGCCGAGGAACGGCCCGTTCCTCGAGGGGAACTACCTCGGTTTCTTCGCCGGGATCGCGCTGTTCGCCTGCCTGCGCCGTCGCGACCGCATCGGAATCGCCGCCGCCGTCGCCTGCCTCGTCTACTCGCAGTCGACGTCGGCACTGATCGCGACCGTCTCTGCGGCGGTCCTCACGGCGACGCTCCGCCCCCAGCGGGGAGTGGGAGTGCAGATCTTCAGCGTCGGCGCGCTGGGCGCGGTGATCGTCCTGCTCGTTCCCGCCCTGCAGCGCTTCGTCCTCGCGCAGCTCTCGAAGCTCGGACTGGGCACAGGCGCCGTCGACGTCGGCACCCGCTCGCTGAACGTCCGATCCCAGTCGTCGAGCACGGGCTTCACCATGGCCGCGGACAATCCGCTGTTCGGAGTCGGACCCGGCCGGTTCGGCGTGTGGAGGACCGACTACTCCCAGGCGGTGGCGGGGCTCACCTCGAACGGCGCCTCTCGCGGTCTCGCGAACAACGTCTACGCCCAGCTCGCTGCCGAGACCGGAGTGATCGCCCTGGCCCTCTTCGCCGTCCTCCTCGTGATGCTGATCGTGCGGGGATATCGGCGCAACGGGACGGCACTGGGTCTGGGGGTCTTCCTCGCCGTCGCTCTGGCCTCCGCCCCCGCGTGGACCGCCTTGACCGTGTGGATCGCGCTGGCGTACGCCGCATCGCTCGCCTCCGAGTCGCTGCCGGCGACGACCTCGATCGCCCGGTCCGGCCTCGACTCGGAGCGACGGGCAGCGGCGGTGTCGCGATCCATGGCGGTGCGTCCGGCGCCGTCCACCGGTCGGCACCGGCAGTTGTCGGATCGACGGTGAGCTCCGCACCCGCGACGACCGAGCTCTCCCTCGATGATGCGGTACACCTCGCACACGCCCTCACCGCGCACCTCTCCTCCACGCACGGGCTCCGCGCCCTGTTCATCAAGGGGCCCACCGCCCATGCACAGGGCATCCGCACGAGACGCGTGTCCAGCGATGTCGACGTGCTCGTCCACCCGGCGGACGTCCAGCGCCTCGTCGACCTGCTGGCCGAGCGCGGATGGATCCCCCGGCCCGACCGCCCGGCCCCGCGCGCGTACCCGGTGCACTCCGTGACCCTGTTCCATCCGCAGTGGACCTGCGACATCGACGTGCACGACCGCTACCCCGGATTCTTCGCAGAGCCGGAGGAAGTCCTCGACGTGCTGTGGACGTCGCACCGGACCGTGACGATCGCGCACAGGAGGGTCGCTGTGCCCTCCCCGGTCGCGGGCGCGGTCGTCGTCGCGCTCCACGCGCTGAAGGATCCCCTCCTTGCCCGGAGCACGTCCGAGCTCGAGTCGGTCATCGGGTTCCTCAGGGGCGCGAGCGAATCGGACCGGGAGGCGCTGCTCCTGCTCGTCGAGAGCACCCGCAGCGCCTACCCCCTCCGCCCGGTGCTCCACGCCCTCGGGCTGGACGTGCCGGACGACCTGGCCGTGCACGAGCGCCGGTTGTGGGATCTGCGGGTGGCCGGAACGGGGCGGTCCAGCTATCACTGGGCGCTCGCCTTCGTCGAGGCCACAGGGAAGCGGCGCATCGTGCTGATCGTGTCCGCGCTGACGACCGTGATCGGTCTCACACGCCGGGCGCGCCGGAGGGCTGCGGAGACGGGGATGGTCCGCTTCGATCGGCCGTCGTTGTCAGATCTGCGGGCGTTCCTCGGGCTCGTGCGCTCGCTCGCCGCCGATCGTCGACGCCGTCGCCGAGAGAATGCGACCCACTCGTGACCACCGTCGATCCGGGAGCTCTGGATCACGCCGTGTGGGCGCGATCCGATCAGCTGGCCTTCGTCGAGGACGACGCGCAGGCGGTGCTGCTGAACCTGTTGTCGCCGTTTCCCGTGCCCCTCGTGCTGAAGGGCACGGCGCACGCGATCTGGAGAAGGCTCGAGCATCCGTCCACGACCGTCGAGATCCTCGCGGGGCTCGCCGACGAGTTCGGCGTCCCCCGAGAGGTCCTCGAGGAGGACGTGCTCAGTTTCCTCCTGGAGCTGAGCACAGCAGACGTGGTCCACAGGCTGCCCTCGCGCTGAAGGTGAGACATCGTGCAGCAGTGTGCGCCGTGCGGGGGGTGTGAACGGCGGTCGTGACGGCGGCCTTTCCTCCGTACTGTTCGGGAATGGGAGCATCATCGCGGGATCGAGGACGACGGGCGCTTCTGAGCCTGACGGCGGCAGCGGGCGCGGGCGCCGTGTCGGCGGTGGCGACGGCCCCCCCGGCGACAGCGGCCAACGCCTTCCCGGACGCACGGCTGGACGGCTTCCGGGACTCGACCGAGTTCCCGGGAGCGACTGCTGAGCAGCGGCTCCGGGCCGCTCTCGACGCGGCTCACGCCCTCGCGACCGAGTCCTTCCTGGTCGTCTCCGAGCCCGTCGTGCTGACAGCACCCTTGACGATCGACCTCTCGCGTGTGTCGATGGAGTTCGCCGGAGGCGATGTCGATGCGACGGCGGTGTCGGGATCGGCGCTCGTCCTCACCGCCTCCGAGGCCTCCGATGATGCGCCGCACACGCGCGTGAGCCTGCGCGGACTGCGCCTCACGGGTCCCGGCCGAGCGGCTCCTGGATCCGTCGGCCTCGAGCTGTCCTCGGCGACAGGCGTCCGAGGCGCAGGACTGTACGGAGTGGAGATCATCGGATTCGAGACGGGTGTCCGGTTCGGTCCCGGCGCCGAGCATCTGCGCCTCTTCCACGTGGCCGTGGAGGAGTGCGGCACGGGCGTCCTGGTCGCCGGCACTGCCCCTGGGTCGAATCTCGCGATGGTCGGCGGTTCTGTGCGCTCGTGCACGACGGGACTGTCCTCCGCGTCGACCAGTGGCGAGCTGCACACGACGTCGCTGGCCATCAGCGGATGCGATCGCGCGGTCGAGGCTTCAGGGGGTGCCGTCACGCTGCACGCTGCGACCGTCCGCCTGACCCCGGCGAGCACGGTCAGCGCGTTCTCCACCGCTGCGACGACGACGGCCAGGATCAGCATCAACGGCGGCACGGTCTCCGCCGCCGCCCCGCTGGCGGCGGCCACAGTCTTCGAGACGGCTCACAGGAGCTGGGGAGGCGGGATCGTCGTGACGAGCACCTCCTTCCGCAACGTCGCTCCGGCATCGGGCTACCTCGTCGGAGGGACCGGACTCGTCCGGTTGGCGGACGTCTCGATCCTGGACGAGCCCTCCGTCGTGCCGACCTCGGTTCTCGTCCACCGCGCCGCGAACCGGCTCGTCGATGGAGCCTTCGATGTGGGCACGGTCGCGGACGCGTACCTGGACACTCCGGACGCCACCTCTCGGAGTGCGAGCCCGTCGGCCACGCTCGCCGTCGCGTCAGGGCGGCTCCTGGTCCGGAAGACAGGCACCGGACAGACGAGTCTCTCGTTCGATGTGCTCAGCAGACCCGGGCGGGTCTACGCCGCCGACCTCGTCATCGGACAGGCCGCTGCGAACGGGTCGATGATCGTCTCGGAGTCCTTCGTCACCGTCTCCGGTCGTGACGCCCGCGGCATCCCTGTCACCGTCCGCTCGGAGCCCGTCTCCTCGACGACGCAGTCGATGGCGGCGATGGCCGCGGCACTCCCGTTCCGGGTAAGACCCGCGACCGGCGTGGATCGCCAGGCGCCGTCCTGGGCGTCGCATTTCCGCGTGACCGTCGGCCTGAACGACCCCGCCGCGGGAACGGTCGGCATCGACGACGCGGTCGTCACCGAGATGTGAGGACCGGCCGCTCGCGCGGTGGCCCGATGCGTCAGTGGGCGCCGCCTCCGGGGGCGACGACGGCCTGCACGGTTCTCGCGAGCAGCGCGAGGTCCCCGGTGAACGACCAGTTCTCCACGTAGTAGAGATCCAGTCGGATGGCGTCCTCCCAGGAGAGCGTCGACCGCCCGCTGACCTGCCAGAGCCCGGTCATGCCCGGCTTGACGTTGAGGCGCCGGCGCGCGGCTTCGTCGTAGAGCTCGACTTCTCCCGCCACCTGCGGCCGCGGCCCGACGAGCGACATGTCGCCTCTCAGCACGTTGAAGAGCTGAGGGACCTCGTCGATCGAGTACTTGCGCATGAAGCGTCCGATCGGTGTGATGCGAGGGTCGTCAGTGATCTTGAACAGTGGTGTTCCGGACGTTCCCTGAGCGGCGAGCAGCTCGGCGAGCTGATCATGAGCGTTCACCACCATCGAGCGGAACTTGATCATGCCGAAGGGCTTGCCGTTGATGCCGATCCGCGTCTGGCGATAGAACAGGGGCCCCGAGCTCGTCAGCTTGACGGCCAGTGCGACCGAGGCGATGAGAGGCATCAGCACGGCGATGAGGCTCAGCGATCCGACGATGTCGAGGGCACGCTTGCGGGCCTGCTTGCTGCCCTCGAATCGAGGTGTCTCGATGTGCACGAGAGGAAGGCCCGCCACCGGGCGCATGTGGATCCTCGGTCCGCTGATGTCGGTGAGGCTCGGCGCCATGACCAGGTGCTGGCGCCTCGGCTCGAGACTCCAGCTCAACTGTCGGATCTGCTCGGGTGGCAGGTGGTCGCTGCTCGTGATGATGACGGTATCGGCGCCGGTCCGGTTCAGGATGCCCGGCACCGCATCCACCGTGATGTTCTCGAAGACAGGCACCCCCCACCCGCTCACCCGATCGCTGGCCAGATCCTCGGGGATGCACACGCCGACAACGAGATACCCGGCCCCGGTGGCGCGGACGAGCTCGCGGTAGATGTGCTCGACGCTCCGTGGCGAGCCGACGAGGACGACGGAGGAGGAGTACCGGCCCGCGCTCCGCTGCTGCCGCAGCCACACCCTCCAGGCTCCGCGTCCGAGCCAGAGCAGGACGAGGCCGAGCGGGAGCGCGGTGATGATGTACCCGCGGGCGAAGCCGATCTGGCCGAGGTAGGCGACGCACGTGATCACGGCGAACAGCAGGAGCGTCGCATCGAGGATGCGCTTGTACTCCGTCACCTCTCCGCCGAGGACACGGTCTTCGCGTGTGGCGTAGAACTTCAACAGGGCGGCCCACAGCACCACGATCATCGAGGAGACGATCCAGTAGTTCGCGAGCAGGCCCGCGATCTCCGGCTGATGGCCGGCCACGAACAATTCTCGGCTCTCCACTCCGAACCAGAAGAACTGACTGCTGAAGACCGAGAACACGATGACGAGGACATCGGTGATGACGAGTTTTCTGGCCACTGCTCGGGACCAGGAGCTCCGGCCCTTCTCGGAGGAAGAGCTCTTCGTGGAAGTGGGTGTTTGCAGTTTCACCGTGTGAGCCCTGTCTGCGACTGACCGCTGTTCTCTCGCATAAGCGACCTGCCCTCAGCGTAGTGGTCGGGCGTCGTGCTCCTCCGTCCTGAGCGAAGCTCCGCGCAAAGGCCCCTCCTAGGGGATGCTCTCGGCTATTCCGACTATTCCCCGACGATGAGGACGCGCTCGGACCTCCGTTGTGCGCCGTCGACGACCGCTCGGACGTCGGCGGCGGAGACGTCCCGAGCACGGGGAGTCGAGGTGGTTCGGCGGGTCGGATCCGTCGGGCGGCTCAGGTCTCTCGGCTCGCGCGGTCGGCGCTCGTGCGTCCGGTGCTGATGCGGTGTCGCGGCGTCCCGCCGCTGTCGATGGGGCGTGACGCGCAACGGCAGGAGAAGACTCGGGAGAGGCGCCGCGAGAGCTCGCGAGGGGAGACCGGCGGACGATCGTCGGGCACCGACGGCGGGCACGTCGTCGCCGGCAGGGACGAGCAGGACGCTTCCGCTGCCGGAAACGACGACGGCACACTCGTGCTCATCGAGACGGACAGGTGCTGCGCCGGAGTGCTCCTGGGCGTGGAGCCGAGATCGGCGCATGCGTCTGCGGTCATCGGCTCCGGCCACGGCCGCGGCCAGGCGCCCGTGGTCGGGCGCTCCGGGGGCGAGTGCCTCGCCGGCGGACGATCCTGCCTCGACGGGGAGCTGCTCGGAGCCGATGACGAGCCGTGTCACGGCTTCCCGGGGCGCTTCCGCTCTCCGTTCAGGACGTCGCGGATCGCTCGGGTCGTGTCGGGTTCGGGCCGGTGAGCGCGACCGGGGATCGAGGCCCTGTCCCCGTCCGCCCGAGCCGGTCGTCCTGTGAGCGAGGCATCCGCTCGCACGAGCGGGTCCGGTGACGTCCTCCCTCGGTGATCGAGGGGAGGACGTCACCGGACCCGCGAGTCCTGCTCGGGGGGCGCGCCGTCGTCAGGGCGCCCCCTGGTGATCAGCTCAGCCGCAGAGTGCCGCGCCCGCCACGTAGAACGCGCGGATGCCGATGTTCGGCGTCGAGGCCGACGCCACGCTGGTGACGTTCGTGATCGTGACGACGGGGCTGCCGGTGCTGTTGCTGTCCCACGTCCCGGGGTTGCTCAACGGGGTGCGGTAGTACTGGTTGTTGTCACCGATCACGTTGATCCAGTTGCCGCCGATCTCGACTCCGAGGTCCTTCGCCGTGCGTCCGGCCGGAAGTGCGGTGAGCTGGGTGCCGTCCTGGTCGAACACAGCGGCCGTCGTCGCGAAGATGCGACGCGTCGCGCCGAAGACCTGGGTGTCGGCGGCGACCTGACGCAGCTCGGTGACTGTGGCGAGGACCTGCGTCCACGGCGACCAAGACGCTCCGGCCTCGATGGTCTTCGTCGCCTCCCATGCCGTCCCGTCGGTCGCGACGAGCGACACCCGCCACAGGCTGTCGTCGCTGAACGACACGGCGATGTCGAGGACAGTGCGGCCTCCGGGCGCGGCCGCGAGCGCGACGCCGTCCCAGTCGTACACCGTGCTGCCGCTGGCCGAGAACAGGCGGGCTCCGCGGTCGCCGCCGGCGATGATCAGACCGTCATCCGCCGCGATGCTGGTCATGCCGATGCGGATGGGGGTCGTCGTGTCCCACTCGTAGAAGCCGCCGGAGGGGGCGGTGTGCGAGTAGACGTCGCCGTCCTGGGAGACGACGTAGCTCAGGTAGGTCGCAGACGCAGCCGTGTCACCGACGCCGGTCCACGCGACTGCGAAATCGACCACAGTGGTGACAGCTTCCGGCATCTCGGACTCGACATTGTTGCGACGTCCGCGGAAGGTCGAGGTGCGGGTGCCGCTGGTGCCGTTCACGATCGCTGCGGTGGTCACATCGGCCACGGGAACGGTCGGCTGGGCCGGATTCACCACGCCTGCTGTGGTGGCCGTGATGGTGCCCGTCTGGCTGACTCCGGCGGTGGCGAAACGCAGACCGTTGAAGCCCTCCAGGAGGAGGCTTCCGCCGGCACCCGTGAACAGCGTGCGAGGTGTGGCCGTGCCGTCGTACCAGCGCAGCGCGGTCGGCAGAGTCACCGTCACCGCGATGCCTGCGGCGGCCGGAACTCCGGAATCGCTCACCTGGAGGTAGGCGTTGAACGGGTTGCAGCTGCTCGTCGTGTAGGAAGTAGTGGCATCGCCACCCTCCTGGTCGACGAAAGCGACCGTGCGCACGGTCACCGGGGCCGATGCGGCGGCGAGCGGCGCACCGATCGCCGCGACGACGACGGGAGTGGTCCATGCGGCCGCCTGCAGGACGGTCCGGCGGCCGGGAACCGCATTGCGAGCCGGAACGGGCGAATCAGAAGGGGACGTGTTCGACATAATATGCCTCTCTGGTTGGACGAATGGCCTGCGGATCTTCAACGAACGACCTGAGCCGTAGACGGCAGACGTTCCCTCGGAAGATCCACTGCTCATGTCGCAGCGTCCCGAGAGTTTTTCCGCGACGATTGATTTCGCGAGAGGGCTGTCCTTCCCGCGGCAGGCCTGAGACTACTGCACACCAAGTAATTCCACGCAACGGGGTTCGACGATCTCGAGACAGATGAGAGAGGCTCCGAAACGGCGGCGGAACGACTATCCGCCTCACTCCGAGGTCGCCCTGTTCTGCCGCAAGAGAGATGATTGATCGACAGGTGAGGCGCAGAGCCGTCTCCCGCTTGTGTTCCTTCTCTCTCCTGGCGGATCGATCGGGCCGTGAGTCCGGCCGGATGAGGCGCTCCGGTGTCGGCTGCCCGGATGCGTCTCCCCGCTCGCTTTCCCGCCCGAGGAACCCCTACAAGGCCGATCGGAGGATGGCCTCTACGGCCTTCGTGATTCCGTCACCAGGCGCGCACGGGCAGGACCGCCTCCCGAGGGCGTCCTCCTCGTTCAGGTGCAGCGTCTCCGTCGGCTGCACGGCCTCGTCGTGATCCGACTGATCGGCCTCACCTCGGCCGGGCGCGGGCTCGTTCGCGGATCCCCGGCGGCGAGAGGAGGATCGCCGGCGCATCCGCAGTCGCTCATCGACCCATCAGGACGTCCGCTCCGTTCCGGCTCCTCCGACGCTGCCGTCGCGTCGTCCGACCTCGGCGCCGGAGCGGCGGCGACGGGCGCCGCTCCGATGGGACTCGGGTCGGGTCCGGTGAGCGGGCGCGTTCCGCCTCCGGCGCAGTCGGGTGCGGGAGGATGATCGGATGGACGACACGGCGGTACGGCGGCTCCTCGAGGGGCTCGCGGGGGCGGAGGCGAGCTTCCCGTTCGGCCCGGGCACGCGGGTGTGGAAGGTCGCCGGGAAGGTCTTCGCGCTCGAGTCGGAGCGCTTCGAGCGCCCCGTCGTGAGCGTCAAGGCGCTGCCCGAGAACGTGGTGCACCTCGTCGCGGGGGTCGAGGGCATCGAGCCCGGGTACCACCTGAACAAGAAGCACTGGGTGACCGTCGATGCGGGCGGGGCGGTGGAGTCCGGGCTGGTGCTGGAGCTGATCGAGGAGTCCCACGCGATCGTCGTCGCCGGACTGCCCAAGCGGCTCCGGCTCGCCCTCGGCGGCACCGCCGCCGGCTCGCTGAACGAGGACCGCTGAACGCCGCCCGCCCGGCGCCGCCCTGCCGCAGCGCCCCCGCCGCGGCAGAGGCTCGCGGGGCGCGGCCTACAGGCCGTAGGAGCGGAGGTACGCGGCGGTGTCGTGCCAGCCCTCGACGGCGAAGCACTCGACGCCCATCGCCTTGACGGGGTAGTCGTTGCCGTCCGGGTCGAGGCGGTCGCCGACGAAGATCATGTCGTCGAGAGGGATGCCCGTCAGCTCGGTGAGCTTGTTCATCCCGTACGCCTTGTCGATGCCCTTCCGGGTGATGTCGACCGACGTCGAGCCGCCGGAGCGGACCTCGAGGTCGGGGAGCACGGCCTGCACGTTCTCACGGAGGGTGTTCTTCTTCTCGCCGTCCGGGTCCCAGGCCTGCTTGACCTCGACGGGCGCGGACTGGCCGAGGGCCGAGAAGGTGATCTGCGAGTCGCGGTCCTCGAGGATCGGGCCCCAGGTCTCGGACTCCCAGTAGCCGAGCTCCTTCGCCTTCTCCTCGACGGCGGCGAGCGCGCGCGACTTCTCGTCCTCGGTGAGGTTCTCGGCGTAGATCTGCGCCCAGTCGCCGTTCTCGTACCGGTAGTACTGCGTGCCGCAGGTGGGCATGAGGTGCAGCTTCGCGAGCACCTCGGGGTCGGCGCCCTCGAGGCGGTCGAGCACCTGCATCCGGAACTGGCCGATCTGGCCGCCCGAGATGATGCACACCTCGGTGGCCTGGAGCAGCTTCACGAAGAGGTCGGCCATCGCCGGGTCGACGGGGGACTTCGAGGCGGCGAGGGTGTCGTCGAGGTCGAAGGCCATCAGGCGGGGCAGGGTGCTCATGGAACTCGTTTCACGGTCTGCGGACGGGGCGGTAACGAGGATACGGGGCGCCGCCGGAACGCGCGCGCGGTCGGCGCGAGCGGGCTCCGAGCGCAGACTGGGGGGCATGACCGCCGCCACAGCGCCCGACGGAGGACGCCGCTCCGTTCTGCGCACTCTCGCCCGCATCCTCCTGGGCCTGCTGCTCGTCACGGCCGGCACGGCGCACCTGACGGTCGCGCGTCAGGCCTTCCAGGCGCAGGTCCCGCCGTGGCTGCCGGCCGACCCGGACCTGGTGGTCGTCGCGTCGGGCGTCGTCGAGATCGCGCTCGGGCTCGCGCTCGTCGTGCTCGTGCGGTGGCGCGTGATCGTGGGAGTCGTGGTGGCCGCGTTCTTCGTCGCGGTCTTCCCGGGGAACATCTCGCAGCTGGTGACGCGGACGCCGGCGTTCGGCCTCGAGACGGACGCGGCGCGCGCGGTGCGGCTCGTCTTCCAGCCCCTGCTGGTGGTCTGGGCGCTCTGGTCGACCGGGGCGTTCTCGGCCTGGCGGGCCCGCCGGTCGCGACGCCGCGGGGACTGAGCCGCCGGTCCGCGGCCCGATCGTCCCGCGATCCTCCGGAACGGCGAACGGCGGCCGGCGGGAGACCCCGCCGACCGCCGCCCGTGCCCTGCTCGGCTAGGCCGCGAGGCGGCGTCGCGCGACGACCAGCGCGAGACCCGACAGCAGCAGCACGAGGGCTCCGCCGATCAGGCCGGCCGCGTCGGCGCCGGTGTTCGCGAGCGAGCCCGGGCCGGAGCCTCCCGCGACGGGGGCCGCCGTGGTGGTGGGGTGCGGCGACGGAGCTGTGGTGGGCTGCTCCGTCGGGGTGCCGGGCTCGGTCGGCGCCGGGGTGACCGGGACCTCGGCGGCGGGCTCCGTCGTCAGCGACCAGTTGGGGTCGTAGAAGTCGGCCTGGTCGATCACGCCGCGGGCGGTCGACCAGTCGATGAGGAGCTGGCGGATCTCGAGACGCTCGTCGTAGACGAGCGGTGCCTGCGCGACGGCCGGGTAGGCGCCTCCGCCGCTCTGGCGGTAGTTGTTGACCGCCATCACGAAGCGATCGTCGTCGGCGACCGGGGTGCCGTCGGCGTGGGCGAGACCGCGGATCCGCGAGCCGGCGGGCTGGGAGACGTCGATCACGTAGTCCAGGCCCGAGATCGCGTCGTAGTTGTAGTCCGGGATGCCGTCGGGGCGGTCCTCGGTCGTCGCGTTGGTGCCGGTCTCGGGGTCGAACACGGCGCCCTCGGCGGTCTGCACGAAGTAGCGGGCCGAGAACTCGAGGTAGTCGCGCACCTCGGCTCCGGTCAGCTCCACTCCGCGGAGGGTGTTCTCGTAGATGTACAGGCCCGCGATGTCGCGGATGCTGACCTGCCCCTTCGGGAAGACGGCGGTGCGCGAGAACGGCGACGCCTGCGAGATCACCGGCAGGTCGGCCCACTCGGTGCCCTCGAGCGCCGACTCGACGGTCTCGGCCTGGACGGTGTTGATGAAGTCGATGATCGGGGTGTCCTCGTAGCGCGAGGTCGCGGCCGAGAGCTCCTCGACCGAGTCGGCGACGGGGGTGTTCACGTACTCGATCGTGGCGGCGTGCTGCTCGGCGAGGGCGTCGACCAGTGCGGGCGACTCCTCGGCGATGTCCTTCGCGTAGACGGGCTGCGTGACGGGTGCGTTCCCGGCCGACCAGTCGACCTCGAGGCCGCCCGCGGCGTCCGGCACCAGGTTCAGGGTGACCTCGGTGAGGCCCTGCGCCCAGAACTCGGGCTGGGTGACCAGCACCTGCTCGCCGGCGACGTTGGTGAACAGCGTCTGCGGCAGGTCCTTGTGGCTGTGGCCGGCGACGACCACGTCGATGCCGGGGACCTGCGTCGCGATGTTGTTGACGACGTCCTCGTTGAGGTCGGCCGGGTCGTACTCGGCGTCCGGCACCGTGCCCTGGCCGGTGTGCGCGAGGACGACGACCACGTCCGCCTGCTCCTGCACGATCGGGACCCACTGCTTCGCGGCGGCGACCATGTCCTGGAACTCGAGGACGCCGTCGACGTACTGCTTGTCCCAGACGCGGACGCCGGGGGTGACGAGGCCGAGGACGCCGACGGTGACCGTCTTCCCGTCGATCTCGCGCTCGATCAGCGTGTAGGGGTCGTGGTACGGCTTGCCGGTGGCGACGTCGACGACGTTCGCGCCCAGCAGCGGGGCGTTCAGGTCGCCCTCGTACGCGCTGAGCATGTCGAGCCCGTAGTTGTACTCGTGGTTGCCGACGACCTGCGCGTCGTAGCCGATGGTGTTGAACGCGGTGGCCATCGGGTGCGTCGTCTCGCCGGAGAGGACGCCCGCGGCGCCGTCGCCGAGGCCGTAGTAGTAGGTGAGCGGCGTGCCCTGGATCGCGTCGCCGTTGTCCATGACGAGCACGGACTCCTCGCCCTTCTCGGCGCGGAGGCGGTCGACCTCGGTCGCGACGCGGGTGAGGCCGAGCGCACCGTCGGCCGGGTACGGCGCGTTCGCGAAGTAGTCCCAGTCGTAGACGTGCCCGTGCGTGTCGGTCGTCGACACCAGGGTGAGCTCGACGCCGTCGTCGAGAGGGGCGGCCGAGGCGATCGGAGCGGCGGTGGCGGCTCCGAGTGCGACGACGGCGAGGAGGCTTGCGGCGCGGAGTCTGCGCATCGTGGTCCTGTTCGCGTGATGAGTGGAGTGTGAACGTCCTCGAATCTATGCGCCGCGTGTGAACTGCGCATGACGGGATCGAGAGCATTGCTCGGCGATGCGTCCGCGGTGCCGGCCCGGAGCCGGTCGAGTCCGCGGGGCCGACCCCGAGCGCTGGAGCCGTCCTCCGGCCCCTCCGCTAGAATCGAGCGGCTGGTCGCGCGGAGGCGGCACGACTGCCGCGCCGCACCGGCCCACCCCCGCCCCTCCCGTCGAGAAGGACACGCCATGCCAGCAATCGTCATCACCGGCGCCCAGTGGGGCGACGAGGGCAAGGGACGCGCCACCGACCTCCTCGGCAGCCGCGTCGACTACGTCGTGAAGTTCAACGGCGGCAACAACGCCGGGCACACCGTCGTGGTGGGCGACGAGAAGTACGCCCTGCACCTGCTCCCCTCCGGCATCCTCACCCCGGGCGTCGTCCCGGTCATCGCGAACGGCGTCGTCGTCGACATCGAGGTGCTGTTCCACGAGCTCGAGGCGCTGAGCGCGCGCGGCGTCGACGTGTCGAAGCTGCTCGTCAGCGCCAACGCGCACGTCATCACCAGCTACCACCGCACCCTCGACAAGGTGACGGAGCGCTTCCTCGGCAAGCGCCAGATCGGCACCACCGGCCGCGGCATCGGCCCGGCGTACGCCGACAAGATCAACCGCGTCGGCATCCGCATCCAGGACCTCTTCGACGAGAACATCCTCCGCCAGAAGGTCGAGGGCGCCCTCGACCAGAAGAACCACCTGCTGGTGAAGGTCTACAACCGCCGCGCGATCCTGGTC
Source organism: Rathayibacter sp. AY1D9 (assembly GCF_002932395.1). Classification (NCBI taxonomy): domain Bacteria; kingdom Bacillati; phylum Actinomycetota; class Actinomycetes; order Micrococcales; family Microbacteriaceae; genus Rathayibacter; species Rathayibacter sp. AY1D9. The sequence continues at coordinate 53,952 of NZ_PSVQ01000011.1, read as the reverse complement.
GAGCAGGTGCTGGAGGACCTGCTGCAGTACACCGAGCGCCTCCGCCCGATGGTCGCCGACACGTCGCTCGTCCTCTCGCAGGCGCTCGACGCGGGCAAAACGGTGCTGTTCGAGGCCGGCCAGGCCACGATGCTCGACGTCGACCACGGCACCTACCCGTTCGTCACCTCCTCCAACGCGACCTCGGGAGGAGCGGCCACCGGCTCCGGAGTCGCACCGAACCGCATCGACCGCGTCATCGCGGTCATCAAGGCGTACACGACCCGCGTCGGCGCCGGCCCGTTCCCGACCGAGCTCTTCGACGAGTGGGGCGAGTACCTCCGCCGGCAGGGCTTCGAATTCGGCACCACGACAGGCCGCCCGCGCCGCTGCGGCTGGTACGACGCCCCGATCGCCCGCTACTCGGCGCGGATCAACGGGGTCACCGACTTCGTCCTCACCAAGCTCGACGTGCTCTCGGGCCTCGAGACCATCCCCGTCTGCGTCGCCTACGACGTCGACGGCGTGCGCCACGACGAGGTCCCGGTCTCGCAGAGCGACTTCCACCACGCGAAGCCGATCTACGAGGAGTTCCCCGGCTGGCAGGAGGACATCTCCGGCTGCCGCGAGTTCTCGGACCTGCCGCAGACCGCGCAGGACTACGTGCGCGCGCTCGAGGCGATGAGCGGCGCCCGGTTCTCGGCGATCGGCGTCGGGCCGGAGCGCGAGCAGGTCGTCGTGCTGCACGACCTGCTCGACTAGAAGCGGCGAGGAGCCGGGTCGGGCAGACCTCTCGGAGGCGGCCGACGTGGTCACAACGGAGGAAGAACGTCGGGGACCTCGCGGAGTGACGCGGATCCCGGGCCCTCTCGACGAATCCTTCCTCCGGTGTGGACACGACCGCCGCCGAGCGCGCCGGATAATCGGCGCATGCAGATCTACGCCGACCTCCCGGCCGTCCGCGCGCGGCAGATCCTGGCCGACGCCCTCGCTCTCGGCGTGGCCGTCGTGGCGATCGCCGCGGGGATCGCGGTCGGCTCGCTGATCGCCGGCCTGGCCGAGATCGGCCGGCGGCTCGAGAGCGCCGGCAGCGGCTTCGGCTCGACCATGAGCGACGCCGGGACCACCCTCGGCGGCATCCCCCTGCTCGGCGACGCCGTGCGCGCGCCGTTCGACGAGGCGAGCGGGGCCGGCTCCGTGCTGGCCGCCGCCGGACGCGACCAGCAGCAGCTCGCGAGCGCCCTGGCCGTGGTCGCCGGGCTCGCCGTCGGGGGCCTCCCGCTCCTGCTCCTGGCCGTGCTCTGGCTCCGGCCCCGGCTCCGCTTCGCCCGCCGGACCGCCGAGCTGCGCGCCCTCGGCTCGACCGGCGGCGGCACCGAGCTGCTGGCCCTGCGCGCGCTCACCCAGGCGTCCCCCCGCGACATCCTCGCCGCGCACCCGGACGCCGCCGCGGGCTGGCGGACCGGCGACCCCGCCGTCACCGCCGCGCTGGCGGCCCTCGCCCTCCGCCGGGCGGGACTCCGGCCCCGCTGACCCCGCAGGACCATCGCGGGTCCGCCGGAGGGATGATGCCGCGAGCCACTGCGGACGACGCCGGCGACACGGGTGCCTCCGTAGCGTCGAGGACATGCAGAACCAGACCTCCTCCGTCGTGGCGCGCGTCGAGGGCGTGCGCAAGCTCTACGGCAGCACGCCGCCCGTCGTCGCCCTCGACGACGTCACGCTCTCGATCGAGCGGGGCGAGTTCACCGCGGTGATGGGCCCCAGCGGATCCGGCAAGTCGACGCTCATGCACGTCCTCGCCGGCCTCGACACCGCCTCCTCCGGCCGCGTGTTCCTCGGGGACGCCGAGATCACCTCGATGAGCGACGCCGAGCTGACCGTGCTCCGCCGCCGCAGCGTCGGCTTCGTCTTCCAGGCCTTCAACCTCGTCCCCACGCTCGACGTGCGCGGCAACATCCGCCTCCCGTTCGAGCTCGACGGCCGCTCCGTGACCGGCGACGAGGAGCAGTGGATCGCCCGGCTGATCGAGTCCCTCGGGCTCCGCGAGCGCCTCACGCACCGGCCCCACGAGCTCTCGGGCGGGCAGCAGCAGCGTGTGGCGATCGCCCGCGCCCTCGCCACCCGGCCGCAGCTGATCTTCGCCGACGAGCCCACCGGCAACCTGGACTCGCGCACCGGCCGCGAGGTCCTCAGCCTGCTCCGGGCCTCCACCCGCGAGTACGGCCAGTCGATCGCCATGGTCACCCACGACCCGATCGCGGCGGCCTACGCCGACCGCATCGTCTTCCTCCGCGACGGGGCCGTCGTCGACGACCGCCGCGGGATGAGCGCCGAGGAGATCTCGCGCGCGATGCTCACGATGGAGGGCGCGGCGTGAGCGGCGTGCGCACGGGCTCGAGCCAGGGCGGGGGCGCCATCGTCACCGTCGCCGCACTCGCCGCGGCGTTCGGCGCCGTGCTGGTGCAGGTCATCGCCGACATGGTCGCGGCCTTCGCGGCAGCGGGGATCGACGGCATCGGCCAGGTCGCCCTCATGCTCGGGATGGTCGGCGCCGTCTTCTTCGGCATCGCGGTGTTCGTGGGCGGGATCGTCACGGCCAATGCGGTCTCGACCGTCATCGCCGGGCGCACCCGCGAGATCGCCCTGCTCCGCCTGCTCGGCGCCTCCGGCCGGTCGCTGCGCAGCGGGATCGTCCGCACGGGCCTCCTGCAGGGGCTCCTCGGAGCGGCGATCGGCCTGGTCGCCGGCGTCGCTCTCGTGGCGCTCGCCGCGGAGCTCGCCATCCGGAGCGGCACCCTGCCCCGCTTCGACTACCCGCTCGTCTCGCCCGGCCTCGTGCTGCCGCTGATCGCCGTGGTCGCCTCGACGGTCATCGCCTCGTGGTCCGGATCGCGCCGCGTGCTCGCGGTCGCGCCGTCGCAGGCCGCCGGATCCTCCGCCGAGCCCCGCTACGAGGAGCTGCGCGGCCGCACCGCCCGCAACGTCACGGCGATCGTCTTCGTCGTGGTCGGCGCGCTGCTGCTCGCCGCCGGTGTCGTCCTCGGACTCGCCAACCCCGGCGGCGTCCTCCTCGGGCTCGTCGGAGGCATGGCGTCCTTCACCGGCGTGATCCTCGGGGCGCCCGTCCTGCTCCCTCCGCTCACGGCCCTCGTGGGCCGCGCCTTCGGCCGGGGCCCCGTCGCCCGCCTGGCGTCCGCCAACGCCGTCCGCAATCCGGCACGCAGCGCTCGGGCTGTGATCGGACTGGTCATCGGAGTGTCGCTGGTCACGATGTTCGCGGTCGCCGCCGCCACCTTCGGCACGATCATGGAGCGCTCGGGTGAGACGAATCCCGAGGTGATCGCGGCGTTCGAGCAGTTCATCCAGGTGAGCACCGCGGTGATGAGCGTCCTGCTCGGCTTCTCGGTCGTGCTGGCCGCCGTCGGCATGGTCAACACGCTGTCGCTCAGCGTGCTGCAGCGCCGGCGCGAGCTGGGCCTGCTCCGCGCGCTCGGCTTCACCGGCTCGCAGGTGCGGTCGATGGTGGTGCTCGAGGCGGCGCAGATGATCATCGCTGCCGCGGTGCTCGGCATCGTGCTCGGGATCGTCTACGGCTGGTGCGGCGCGATCTCGGTGTTCGGCTCGCTGCCGGGCATCGGACTGATCCCGCCGACCGTCCCGGTGCCGATCCTGGTGGCGGTGCTCGTGGTCGGTGTCGTGATCACGGTCGTCTCGGCCGTGCTGCCCGCCCGCCGCGCCACGAAGGTGTCACCGGTCGCCGCTCTCGCCGTGGCCTGAGAGCCGGCACCACGCCGAACCCGCGGCCTGAGGATCGGCGCCCTCACACCACCGAGAACCCCGCGGCGAGGGGCTCCCGCCCGCTCAGCGCGAGCAGGAGCTCCTCGCCGCGTCCGGCTCGAGCGGCCAGCCCGCCGGTCAGCGCGCAGCACGCCTCGACGGCCTCGGCGGGCAGCACGTGCGGGATCCCGGTGGCCCGCGAGAGGTCGAGCGTGTGCACGACCAGCTCGAGCAGCCGGGTCCGGAGGTACTCGTCCAGCTCGATCGCGTGGCCGCCCACGGCGACGAGGCGGCCGGGACGCTGGGCGGCGACCAGCTCGACCGCGCGGCCCGCCGCCTCCGCCAGCGCCTGAGCCGGCCTGTCGCCGAGCAGCAGCCCCGCCTCGACCCCGCGCCGCGCCACCGCCGCGGGGTCGGCGACGTTCCCGGCCAGCGCGGCGTAGTAGTCGAGCGCGTCCTCGATGGTCGGCTCGGGCGGCTCCGGAGCGAGGAGGTACGCCTCGACCGTCAGCACCGCTCGCGACGCGTGGCCCGCGAGGCCGCGGACGTCCCAGACACCGAGCCCCGGCTGCTCCCACTGGTCCTCCCGCACCTGCGCGAGCAGGCCGATGAGGGCGGCGGCGGCGGACTCGAACAGCGCGGCGGTGCTCATGGAGCCATGCTGGCACGGTGCCCCACACTGATCGCATGAGCAGTCCCCGCCGCCCCGGTCCCGTCACGCTCGTCGGCCGCTCGATCGTCCTCGAGCCGCTCGCCGCCGAGCACGTCGAGCCGCTCGGGCGGGCGATCGGGCGTCCGGAGGTGTTCGCCGGCGGCTACGGAGGAGGACCCGCCGGCCTCCCCGGCACCCCGGAGGAGTTCCGCGCCTTCGTCGACCGCTACTACCCCTGGGGCACGGGCCTGCCGTTCGCTGTGCTGCAGGAGGGGCGCGTCGTCGGCACGACCTCGCTGGCCGACTTCGACGAGACGCGCGAGGCGGCCCACCTCGGCTGGACGGCCTACGCGCCCGAGACGTGGGGCACCGTCGTGAACCCGGAGGCGAAGCGGCTGGTGCTCGGGCTCGCCTTCGACAGCGGCTACGAGCGGGTGAAGCTCCAGGCGGATGCGGTGAACGCGCGCTCGCGGGCCGCGATCCTCCGCCTCGGCGCCGTGTTCGAGGGGGTGCTCCGCCACGACCAGCGCCGGGCCGACGGCTCGTGGCGCGACACGGCCGTCCACTCGATCCTCGCGGCCGAGTGGCCGGCCGTCCGCGACGCGCTCGACCGCCGGATCGACGCGGCGCTAGCGCTCCCTCCCTCGACCGCGCAACCGCTGACCGGGCGGCCGCCCGAGGAGTAGGAAGGAGGCATGGAACGCATCCACTACGCCGGCAGCTCCGTGCTGACGGGTACCGCCATCGCGCGGTCGCTGCTGGCCTACGCGGAGGCGCTGGCGCTCACCAAGGGGTCGATCACGGTCGACATCCCGATCCGCCAGGAGTCCGGCCGGCCCGGACGGGCGGCGCTGCTGATCGGACCGGCGAGCCAGCTGTTCTCGGAGTCCGAGGACGACGGAGCCGAGGAGCTGCTCGACGAGGAGCTCGTCGAGCGCTTCACCCGCGAGACGGCCCGCCTGGGCGTCTCGCACCCCGTGGCCGAGGAGGACGGCGGCGCCGGGCCCCTCTCCGCCGTCGACACCGAGATCCCGCACTTCCACGGCGAGGACGACTCCTGGTGAGCATCCGGGGCGCCGGTAGGATCGACACTCACGACTCCGCCCGATCCTTCGCGGACGGGCGACTTCCCGAACGGAGAACCGCCTGATGGGGCGACTGATCTACGACTCGACCCTCGAGGCCGACTTCGACGACCGTCTGCTGGCGCACCTGCAGATCGTGATCGGCTCGAAGCTCGCGCGCAACGAGTCCTTCTACTTCTCGTGGAAGGACTCGCAGGCGGTCGGCGACGGACGCACCTCGATCTGGCTGCACCCCGCCATCCCGCTGCGCTTCAAGTACCACGGCGGCCGTGCCCCGAACATCAACCCGGACTGGATCCGCCAGCTGCTCGCCGATTCGCACACGGCGCACGGGCTGCGGATCAGCGAGGAGCCCCACGGGACCGCCCGTCAGAGCGAGGAGAGCATGCTGTGAAGCGCGTCGAGATCATCTACGGCGGAGCGCCGTTCAGCCTGAGCGAGACGTCGGCCGCGGAGGTGCGCGAGAGCATCGACCGCGCCCTGGACGGCTCCGCGTCGCGCTGGATCACGGTGAACCAGGGCGAGGGCGAGCCTCGCGAGACCTCGATCCTGATCACGCCGGGAGTGGCGTTCTCGGTCGCCGACGTCGCGCACTGAGGTCGACGCCGCGGTCACGGTGATCGCCGCCGCTCACGCCGCCGGCTCGGTCCGGAACGACTGCCGTCCTCAGCGCACCCGCCCCGCTCAGCCCGCCAGCACGCGCGGGAACTCCCCCGGGATCTCGCTCGCGAGGTACCCGGCCGGGCCGATGCGCGCGGAGAGGCGCGTGTCAGCCTCCGTGTGCAGGAACGCGCCCCACGCGGCCGCGCCCATCGGATCGACGCCGCGCCCGCGCAGGCCCGCCGTCGCTCCGGCGAGCACGTCGCCGCTGCCCGCGGTGGCCAGCCCGGGGTGCTCGCCCTCGATCCGCACCGCGTCGCCGTCGGGCGAGGCGATCGTGTTGAACAGGCTCACCACCGCGCCGTAGCGCTCGGCGACCGCGAGGGCGGCCCGCTCGACGTCGTCGACCTCCTCGCCGAGGAGCCGGGACGCCTCCTCCGAGTTCGGGGTCAGCAGGAGCCGGCCCGCGAGCCTCCGTGCGAGACGGCGCTGCCCGGGCAGGACTCCGAGCGGGAAGGCGTCGAGGTGCACGGCCGGCACGTCGTCGAGGAGCGGAGCGAGGGCACGGAGGGTCGCGGCGGTCGCGCGCGGGTCGTCCAGGCCGGGTCCGATCAGGGCGACGTCGGCGGAGGAGAGCTCGCCGGCCAGGACGTCGAGCCCGCGGCCCGAGACGGAGCCGGTGCGCGTCTCCGCGAGCGGGACCACTCCGCACTCGGGCAGCGCGACCGCGGTGGCCGACGCGACCGACTCGGCGACGCAGAGCGTGATGCGACCCGCGCCGGTCCGCAGCGCGGCGATCCCCGCGAGGATCGCGGCGCCGGGCGTCTTGCGGGCGCCGCCGACGACGACCACGTCGCCGCGGGAGTGCTTCGAGCCTCCGGGCTCCGGGAGGGGCCAGCGCTGCTCGAGCAGGGCGCGGGAGACGAGGTCACTCATGAGGGTCTCCTTCTCCGTCCGCGCGGTCGTCGTGCCGGGTGACGGGGGCGCCGGAGCGCTCGAGGTGGGACGTGCGGTTGAAGAGCTCGAGGCGCCACGCGTCGCCGTCGCGGACGAGACGGGTGACGGAGCCGTTGGCGACGGGCGTCGAGGCGCCGATGTCGAGCAGCTCGTGCTCGGAGAGGCCCTCGAGGACGTAGCGGAGGACGAGGACGACCGCGTCGTGGCAGAAGAGGATCGCCGGCCCGGGAGGCGCGGCGACGGCGAGGTGGTCGACGAAAGCGCGGACGCGGAGCGCGAGGTCCGTCCAGGCCTCGCCTCCCGGCGGCCGGTAGTAGAACTTGCCGAGCCACTCGCGCCGCGCCGCCTCCTCGGGCATCCGGGCCCGCACGCCGGCGGAGGTGAGGCGGTCGGTGACGCCGAGGTCGCGGTCGCGCAGGCGCTCGTCGGGGCGCAGCCGCAGGTCGATGCCGGCCTCGCCGAGGGCGAGACGCGCGGTCGCGGAGGCGCGGCGGTAGGGCGACGTCCAGGCGGAGGCGGGCCGCGCCTCCTCGGCCAGCCAGCGGCCGAGCGCGCGGGCCTGCTCCTCGCCGGCGGGGGAGAGCTCGACGTCGGGGTCGCGGCGGTCGACGGCGATCTCGTGCGCCCCCGAGGCCTCGGCGGCGCTCGCCGCGATGTTGGCGAGGCTCTCGCCGTGACGGACGAGGAGGAGCTCGGTCGGGCCGGTGGAGGAGGCGGGCATGGCTCCACGCTCCGCCTCGCGGGCCGGAGGCGCCAGGGGGTTCCGCCGCGTCGACGCGGGTTGCTACGGAGTCGTCAGGGGTTCCGCCGTCGTCAGGGCGCCTCTCCGTCGGCGCGCTCCTCCGCCGAGACCGCCGTGACGACCGCGGTGAGCGTCTCGGGGTCGCTCAGGATGCGGAAGTGCCCGCCGGTCTCGATCCGGACGTTGACCGCGCCCTCGAGCATGCTGCCCTCGGGGATGTGCGGATCGAAGAGGCCGAACACGGAGGTGATCCGCGCGTTCGCTCCGGAGCGGCTCGACAGCAGCAGGGTCGTGGCGTCGCGCGGCGAGAAGGCGCGCAGGCTCCGGAGGACCAGGTAGGGCGCGTAGCGGGAGCCGCCGAACGGGGTCGCCACGGCGACCATCCGGTCGACCCGGCCGTCCGGGTCGAGCTCGGTCATCACGTACTTGCCGATCAGTCCGCCCTTGCTGTGGGCGACGATCACCACGTCGCGGAGCCCGTGCTCGGCGAGGTAGGCGGCCACGTCCTCCGCGGTCCGGGCGACCGGGCGGCCGTTGCGGCCGAGGCTCGTCAGCACGTGGAGAGGGTGCCCGCGCTCGTGCAGCGGATCGATGATCGGGCGGAGGAAGGACCAGGTCTCCCAGATCCCCGGGAGGACCACGACGGGACGCCGGTCGCCGTCGAGGTAGTCGTCCGGGGCGCGGCGCGAGAGGACGCCGCGTACCTGCCAGGCGACGGCGTAGGCGTAGTCGCGGATCCACCAGACGGCGTCGCGGACAAGGCTTCGGAGCCGGCTCATGCGGCCGGCTCCGACCGGAGGGGGAGCGGGGCGGCGGGCCTCTCGCCGAGCGCAGCGGCGAAGCGGAGGATCTCGCGGGCGAGCGCTCCGGGCTCGGTGCGGGGGACGACGTGGCGCGAGCCGGCGAACTCGACGAGCCGCCCCTCGCGCGCGTGGGCCGTGAGCCGCTCGCACCAGTCACGGGTGGCGATCGGATCGTCGCGGCCGCGGGCGACGAGGACCGGCACCTCCAGCCGGGCGACGCGCTCCTGCACCGGATGCCTCAGCATCTCGGGCAGCTGGCGCAGGTACCAGCGCAGGCCGCCGCGCAGGTAGTCGGCCAGCAGGATCGCGTCGACGCCCACCGGCTCGCCGAGGCAGTCCCGCAGCAGCGCGAGCCCCTGGCGGACCGCTCCGGGCCGCTGCGGATCCACCACCGGCCCGATCAGCACCGCGCCGTCGACCAGGCCGGGCGCGCGCAGCCCCAGCTCGACCGCCACCTGCGACCCCATCGAGTGCCCGACGACGACCGCGCGCGAGACGCCCAGTCCGCGGAGGACCTGCTCGACCTGCCGCGCGTGGTCCTCGAGGCCGACCCTCCGCCGCGGGCGCGCGTTCGCGCCGAAGCCGGCGAGGTCGACGCCGATCACCCGGCCGTGCCGCTTCAGGCGGGCGGCGAGCGGCGAGAAGGTGTGGTGCGACATCCCGATCCCGTGGATCAGGACGAACACCGCGCCCGCTCCGGCCGGACCGGTGTCGACCGTCCGCAGCGTGACGCCGTCGACGGAGTGCTGGATGAAGCCGGAGCGGCGAAGTCGTTTCAGGAGCACTTCCCCAGGCTAGAGATTCGACAGTCGACGTGGTGCGATTCGCCCATCGATTCTGTGACTTAAGGCGGCGAGGCCCTGGTCGAACGCACAGAGAACAAAGGGAGCTTGCCTCTTGCGGATCTCACGAAAGAATCGGCATGCGCACAGCCCACTCTCCTCGGGTGTTCCGGGACGACCCGACGGTCACGACGTCGGCGATCGGGCCGAGCCGTTGCCGTAACTTGATGAGCAACTCGGACGGGTCGACGATCGGAACGGCCCGGTCCTCGCAATGGAGAACGATCTTCACGGAAAGGACCTGACCGGAGCGGATCGCGAGATTCTTCTCGGCCGAGTCCTCCGCCTTCCGAGTCGCGGCAGCTAGTCCGGCGAGGGTGGCGGTAACTTTCTTCGCGACGGTCACGGCTAGCTCGGTCGGATGCAATCCTCTTGCATTTGCGTGCCGATAGTCTTTGACCTCTATCAGGACCAGGCGGAGATCGATACCGTCGGGATTGCGCTCAATGGCGACAACGTCGACTGCCTTGATGCCGTCGTGAACTCGAAGGAAAATATTCCGAAAGAAGTCGGACTCGTCGTACTTAAGGACGTCCCAGTTCTCGGGAAACGAGAAGTCGGCGCCATCTACGTCGAGGATCATGCTTCGCTCATGGCGTCGAGGTAACGATCCGACTGGGCGAGCGACTCATCGAGGACAGCGAGACTCTCCAATTCGTCGAGGAACTGACCTGCGTCTGTCCTGACCCCGTCTTCACCTCTGGAAAGAGTGACGAACTGCATGGCCGGGAACGTGTCGCCTTCGGTGCGCTTAAGGATCTCGAGTTCCTTCATCAGGTAAAGACTATGCGTCCCGACGAAGACCTGGACGCCCGAGCGGGCGAGCTGCGCTATCGTGCGCGCGACGTGACGAAGCACCCGCGGGTTCAGATTCGCTTCCGGTTCGTCCCAAAAGAGGAAACCACTGTCAAACAGGGTTCCATTGGCGATGAGCCTAGCAAGCATCGCCAGTTTCCGCATTCCCTCGGCGACAAGCGGCATCTCATACTTGCCGCCGCCCGAGACCTTGAGATAGAAACGACCTCCTTCTTCGACGACGCTACCGCCCAAGGAGTCCTCAAGAGGTGCGAGTAACTCTTTCACGCGTTCCTGACGAGGACCGCGGCTGAGTGGAAGACCTAGAAGGACGCACGTGTCACGCCACGTCTCCTCGAACTCCAAGGAAGTCCTTTCGTACAGTGACACGAACCCGGGGTAGATCGTCAGTAGTTCCCGCGTGGGCAGATAGACGGGCGTGCCTTGAAGGGGCGCGGCGAGTCGGTGCTCAACCTTGACCTCTGATTGCGAGTTCGTTGCAAACGAGAAGGCGATGCGTTGACGGGCTCCCGAGAACTGCAGCTCGACTTCCGCGCGACCGCGCCCTACACGTCGACGGACGAGGCGCCCCAGACTTTCCGGCCTGAAGACGCTAACCAGTTTCGCGGCGAGCTGATTACCTAGGCTCGCGGAAAGCGAGTCTCGTGGCGTCTCGTCCGCGGAGAGTACTGAGTACATCGCCTTGAGGAGGTGAGACTTCCCAGCCCCGTTCTCACCCGCGAATACATTGATGCCGCTAGCCATCGGAAGATCTAGGCCGGAGAATACGGTGAAGTCGTTGACGCGGAGTCGTTCGATGGTCGAGGGCATGCAGGCACCGTTCTGTTCGCGGGTGGACTCTCCCGCACCCTATCGGCCCTCCGCCAGGAGAGTCGCAGGACGCGCGAGTATACGGCGCGGCGCGCGGGCTCGAGCGGGGCCATATGGGTTGAGTGCTCATGGTCCTCGTTGGAGCTGGGCCTGCAGCGCCGGACGTGTGGGCGCTGTCAAGCGGCTCCTCCGCGGCGGCGCCCCTGCCTAGCCTCGGAGGAGGGGGCCGGCGTGCGCCGCTCCCGGAGGGATGACGCCATGCGGATCGCGATCGTCGGGGCGACCGGCAACCTGGGGACGGCGCTGCTGCGGCGCCTGCACGGCGAGGCCGGGGTGGAGGAGATCGTGGGCATCGCCCGCCGGGCCCCTCGGCTCCGCTCGGAGGAGTACCGCGACGTGCGCTGGGTCGAGATCGACCTCGCGTCGAGCGTCGCCCCGCGGCGGCTCCGCGAGGCCTTCGCCGGCGTCGACGCCGTCGTCCACCTCGCCTGGGCGCTGCAGCCCAGCCACGACGAGCCGTTCCAGCGGCTGGTCGACGTCGGAGGCACTGCGGCCGTGCTCGAGGCGGTCGCCGCCGCGGGAGTCGGCCAGGTCGCCGTCGCCTCGTCCGTGGGCGCCTACAGCGCCGCGCCGAAGTCGATCCGGGTGACCGAGGACTGGCCCACGGGCGGCCTGCACACCTCGACCTACAGCCGCCACAAGGCCGCGAACGAGCGGCAGCTCGACGCCTTCGAGGAGCGGCACCCCGAGATCGTCGTCACGCGCCTGCGCCCGGGGCTCGTCTTCCAGCGCGGAGCGGCGACGGAGATCGCCGGGCTCTTCGCCGGTCCCCACTACCCGACGCGGTGGCTGAAGGCGGTCCGGATCCCGGTCCTGCCGCTGCCGCGGAGCATCGTCTTCCAGGGCGTGCACGCCGACGACGTGGCCGACGCCTTCTGGCGCGCGCTCGACCGGCGCGCCGGCGGGGCCTTCAACATCGCGGCCGAGCCGGTCCTCACTCCAGAGCGGCTGGCGCACGCCTTCGGCACCCGCCTGGTCACAGTGCCGTTCGGGCTGCTCCGCTCCGTCGTCTCGGCGACCTGGCACCTGCGCCTGCAGCGCACCGACGCGGGCTGGCTCGACATCGCGGGCAACGTCCCGGTCATGTCGACCGAGCGCGCCCGCGCCGAGCTCGGCTGGGCGCCGACCCGCACGGCGGAGGAGGCGCTCGCCGAGCTCGTGGCCGGCCTGGCCGACCGCTCGACCGTCCCGGGCTCGCCCCCGCTCCGGGGCTGATCCGGCCGGGAGTCGATCAGAGGCGAGCCCTCGCGGTCAGTCGGCGACGCGGATGAGCACCTTTCCCGTCGCGCCCTGCTCGACCGCGTCGTGGGCGGCCGCGGTCTCCTCGAGCGGGAACCAAGTCAGCGGGAGGCCCGCCTCCTCGCCCACCGGGAGCGCGCCGTCGACGAGCGCCGCGGTGATGTCCTCGGCCGCGGCCTGCAGTGCCTCCTCGCCCACGGTGTAGAGCAGCAGGCCCTGCCAGCGGGCGTTCTTCGCGAAGCTCGCGACGATCGGCACGGTGAACTCGTCGCCGTTGTTGTTCGCGTAGTACCCGATGCTGCCGTGGTTGGCGAGCACCTCGACGTCGAGCGCGGCGTTCTGAGCCGGGGCGACCTCGACCACGTGCTGGACGCCCTCGGGGGCGAGCTCGCGGATCCGGTCGGCGAGCGCGTCGTCCGGGTACTGCAGCACGTGCTGCGCGCCGGCCGCACGGGCGAGCCGCTCCTTGGAGTCGCTGCTCACCGTCGCGATGACGGTCGCCCCGGCCCAGACCGCGAGCTGGATCGCGGCGTGGCCGACGGCTCCGGCGCCGCCCTGGACCAGGACGGTGCGGCCGGCGAGGGTGCCGGGCGCGAGGCGGGAGGGGCCGTGCTCGTGCACGGTGAGGGCGCGGTGGGCGGTCATCGCGGGGACGCCGAGGCTCGCGGCGACGTCGGTGCCGACGCCCTCGGGCAGGCGCACGACGTGCTCGGCGGCGAGCACCGCCGACTCCTGCGCGGTACCGGTGGGGCGGCGGTGCGCGGAGAGGTACATCCAGACCCGGTCGCCGACGGCCAGGCCCTCGACGCCCTCGCCGACCGCCTCGACGACACCGGCGCCGTCCTGGTTCGGCACGACCTCGTCGAACGCGAGGTCGCCGTCTGCGCGCGCCTTCCAGTCGGTCGGATTCACGCCCGATGCCAGGACGCGGACGCGGACCTCGCCGGCGCCCGGCGCCCGCTCCTCCCGGTCGACGAGGGAGAGGACGGAGGAGTCACCGGTGCGGGAGTAGACGATCGATCGCATACGGAGGGCAAGGAGCGCGGGCGGCGGTGTATTCCCGGCGGCACGACGAAGGGCGGCGGGCCCGGAGGCCCACCGCCCTGTCAGCGCCGACGGATCAGTGCTGCACGTCCTCCTGGACGGCGTGCTTGGCCTCGCGGGCCGAGTCCTTCACGTCGTCGGTGGCGGAGGTGCCCGCCTCCTTGACGTTCTGCGCGGCGTCGGTCGCGGTCTCCTTGACGGAGGCGAAGGCCTGCTGCGCGGGCTCGCGGAGCTCGCTCGCCGCCTCCTTGGCCGCGTCGGTCACCTTATCGACGACCGGCTGGGCCTGCTCCTTGACGCGGCTCGCCGCCTCCTTCTCCTTGCTGGAGGCGGGGATGAGCGAGGCGACGAGGAGTCCGGCGCCGAGGGCGATCAGCCCCACGGCGAACGGGTTGCCCTCGGCCTTGGCCTTCGCCGAGCCCGCACCGCTCGAGAGCGAGTCGGAGGCGTCGTGCGCCGAGCCCATCACCCGGTCGCGGACGGAGCCCACGGCCGACTTGACCTTGTCGGTCTGACGCTGCGCGATGGCGGACGGGCTGACCTTCTCGGCCAGCGCGTCGACGTCTCCGCCGAGCTCGAGGCGCGTGCGCTCGATGTCTGCCCGGATCTCCTCGGGTGTCTTGTTCTGTCCTGCGTCGTACGTCATCGTCCTGCCCCGTTCGGCTTGAGGGTGTCGGGAATCTTCTTGAGGGAGTCGACCGTCTCGGGAGCGCCGTCGACCTGCTTCAGGCTCTTGCGGCCCACCGCGTAGAGGATCGCGGCCACGATCGCCCAGATGACGGCCACGACCACTCCGGACCAGCCGTTGCCGATCAGAGTGCCCAGGCCCCACCAGAGGGCGATCGAGAGGAAGAGCACGGCCATCAGCGCGGCGTACCCCGCCCCGCCGAGGAGGCCCGCTCCCTTGCCCGCCTTGCCGGCGGACTCCTTGAGCTCGGCCTTGGCGAGGGCCATCTCCTGGCGGATCAGGGTGGAGAGGTCGCGCGAGACCTCGCCGAGCAGATCGCCCAGCGACGTCGACCCGGCCCGCTGGTCGGGCGTCTCCGTCGAGCGGTGGACGCCCGTCGGGTCGGTCACAGCCGGCCGCCGTTCGGGAAGCCGCCGTCGAGCGGGTCGGCGACGGGCTCGGTCGGCGCGTAGTCGCGCTCGAGGGAGCTCGATCCGACGGTGCCGTAGGCGGACGCGACGGGCGCGTCGTACGCGGAGGCGTCGGAGTGCGCGGTGGTCGAGGCGGGGGCGTCGAACTCGGGCCCGTCGGTGCGGGTGCTCGTCGCCTCCTTCTCGTCCTTCGCCTCGGCGGTCAGGGCGCGGATGAGGCGCCCGCCGACGAGTCCCGTCGCCGCGGCGATGAGGATGAAGGCACCCGGGCGGCGGCGGGCGAACGCGCGGACGTCGTCGAGGAGCTCGGACGGGTCGCGGTTCTCGAGCCACGAGGCCACACCCTGCACGCGGGTGGCCGCCTGGGAGACGAGCTTCGCGGCGGCGTTGTCGCTGCCGCCCTCGCCGTTGGCCAGCGCGGTCAGGTCGTCACTGAAGGCGCGGGCGCCCTTGGCGGCGTTCTCCTTCTGGGCGTGGGCCTGCTCGGTGAGCTGGGTGCGGCTCTGGTCGTAGAGGTCCTTGACCTGGACCTTGGCCTCCTGGACCACGTTGGCGGCCTCGTCCTTGCCGGTCGAGAGCACTTCGCTCGCGGCCTGCTTGGCGTCGCCGGCGACGGCGCCGGCCTGGTCCTTGGCGGTGCCCGCGGCGGCGCTCGCCTTCTCCTTCGCGGAGTCGGCTGCACCGCCCGTGGAGGAGCCGGAGGACGTGTCCGTGGAGGCGACGGGCGCCCCGCTGTCGATGGGGGTCTCGGTCGCGCCGAAGTTCGCGGCGCCGTCTCCGAACGGAGGTGAAGCGGGATCGATGTTCGACATCGTCTGTCCCTTCCAGGATCGAGTGGGGAATGAATGCGTGCCGGCGTCGCCAGTCTGTTCGGGCCCTCGAGTACCGGGAAGGGCATAGCGGCTGACCCCCCGATGGGGCTACCATCCCGCGCCCACGAGGGCGGGGCCCGAGAGCCCGTGAATCGACTGCTCCGCCACCGCGTCAAGCCCCTTCTGACCCGCGAACAGGGCTCCCTACCGTCGAGAGGACAGACATCGGACGTCCGCACCCGGATCCGCCCGGCTACCCCGGAAAGGCAACCAGTCATGTTCTTCCACCGTCAGGAACTCCAGTTCACGTCCACGCCCTCGAAGCCCGACGCGGTCTTCGCCCGCCGCTTCCAGGAGGTGCTCGGCGGCCAGTACGGCGAGATCACCGTGGCGATGCAGTACGGCTTCCAGGCCTGGAACGCCCACGACCCGGGCAAGTACCGGGACCTGCTCTTCGGCATCGGCGCCGAGGAGTTCGGCCACGTCGAGATGATCGCCGTGATGATCGCCCAGCTGCTCGAGAAGGCCCCGGTCGAGCAGTCCGAGGACGCGATGAAGAAGGACCCCGTGCTCGCGGCGGTCATCGGCGGCTCCGACGTGCAGCACGCCATCGTGGCCGGCGCCGGCGCGCGCCCCGTCGACAGCATGGGCAACCCGTGGCAGGGCTCCTACATCACCGCCAGCGGCAACCTGCTGGCCGACTTCACCGCCAACGCGAACGCGGAGATGCAGGGCCGGCTCCAGGTCGCCCGGCTCTACCACATGACCGACGACCACGGCGTGCGCGACCTCCTGTCGTTCCTCCTGGCCCGCGACACCATGCACCAGAACCAGTGGATCGCGGCAGCCGCCGAGCTGCGCGCGGAGGGCCGGGAGGACCTGCCCGTGCCCTCGAACTTCCCGATCTCGAAGGAGGAGCGCTCCGTGTCGTACGAGTACATCAACTTCTCGGACGGAGCAGCGGCCTCCGAGGGCAGCTGGGCCTCGGGCCCGACCCCGGACGGCAAGGGAGAGTTCAGCTACCGCGTCGCGGAGCCCGGCGGCAACGTCCCGATGCCCCCGCCCACCCAGCCGGACGAGCGCCTCTACGGCACCGACCCGAAGCCGAACATCGTCGAGAAGGCAGTGGGGGCCGTCAAGGACGCGGTGACGGGCAAGTGAGCGCCGCACGGGTCCTCGGGGCGCTCAGCGCCTCCGCCCTGACGATCGGCCTGCTGGCCGGCTGCACCGGCGACGCCCAGACGCCGTACCAGTCGGGGAGCGCGGTGCCCACCAGCGCCGACGACGGATCGTCGCAGACGCCCACGAACGCGCCCTCGCAGTCCGCTCCGTCCGAGTCCGCCACCCCGGCGACCTGATCCCGCGCCCTCGACCGGCCGGCACCGGTCGAGGGTGCGAATCATCGCAGTCCAGCGGGCGCCCGGGCAAGCCCCTTCCCGCTCCCAGGAAGCGGGCAGTTCCCGGTCCTACGGTCGTGCCAACGATCAGCGAAGGAGGCACCACCATGGGGCTCGATGACAAGATCAAGAACGCCGCTCAGGACATCGCCGGCAAGGCGAAGGAAGCCCTGGGCGACCACAAGAACGACGACAGCCTGAAGGCCGAAGGCCAGAAGGACCAGGCCGCGGCCTCGGCCAAGAAGGCCGGCGAGGACGTCAAGGACGTCTTCAAGTAGGTCTCGGCAGTACCGCGAAGGCGGCGCTCCCCTCGGGGGGGCGCCGCCTTCGCTGTTCCCCGGCTAGGGGTGCAGGACGACCTTGATGCAGCCGTCCTCCTTCTTCTGGAAGGTCTCGTAGAGGGCCGGAGCGTCCTCGAGCGGCGCCCGGTGGGTCACGAGGTCCATCACGCCGAGCGGATCGGAGGAGTCCTCCACCAGCGGCAGCAGGTCGTCGATCCAGCGCTTCACGTTGCACTGGCCCATCCGCACCGTCACCTGCTTGTCGAACATCGACTTCAGTGGCATCGGGTCGGCCTCTCCGCCGTAGACCCCGCTCAGCGACACGGTGCCGCCGCGGCGCACCAGGTCGAGGGAGGCGTGCACTGCGGCGAGGCGGTCGACGCCGACCGTGTCCATCGCCTTGCGGGCGATCGGGTCGGGCAGGAGCCCCGCCATCGACTGAGCGAACGAGCCGACCGGCGAGCCGTGCGCCTCCATGCCGACCGCGTCGACGACGGAGTCGGGGCCGCGCCCGTCCGTGAGGTCGCGCAGCTGCGCGGCGATGTCGTCGGACAGGTCGAACGTCTCCACGCCGTACCGCTCGGCCATCGCGCGCCGCTCGGCGACGGGCTCCACGGCGAGGACGCGGTAGCCGCGGTGGGCGCCGATCCGCGCCGCGAACTGGCCGACAGGGCCGAGTCCGAAGACGACCAGGGTCCCGCCGTCGGGCACCTGCGCGTACTCCACGCCCTGCCACGCGGTGGGCACGATGTCGCTGAGGAAGAGGTAGCGCTCGTCCGGCAGGTCCGTGCCGACGACGATCGTGTTGTAGTCGGCCAGCGGCACGCGGAGCAGCTCGGCCTGCCCGCCGGGGACCTGGCCGTACATCTTCGTGTAGCCGAAGAGCGCCGCTCCCGAGCCGTACTCGGTGACCTGCGTCGTCTCGCACTGCGACTGCAGCCCTCGGCGGCACATGAAGCACTCGCCGCAGGCGATGGTGAAGGGCACGACGACCCGGTCGCCGGGCTTCAGGGTGGTGACTCCGGAGCCCACCTCCTCGACGACGCCCATGGGCTCGTGGCCGAGCACGTCCCCGCGGTCGATGTAGGGCCCGAGGAGGCGGTAGAGGTGCAGGTCGGAGCCGCAGATCGCGGTCGAGGTGATCCGGACGATCGCGTCGGTCGGCTGCTGGATGCGGGGGTCGGGGACGGTCTCGACCGAGACCTTCTCGATGCCCTGCCAGGTGAGTGCTCGCATGCTCGTGTCCGTTCTCCGGCTCGCGCCGGTCGGGGTCGGTGTCCCTCCACCGCACACCCGGAGGGCGCCGAGGGGGAGGGGCTTGACGCTCCCCGGAGCGTTCCCGAGGGGGATTCCCTGGAGAACGCACGGACGTGCATCCCGCGTTCACCCGACTCACGGCGGTCGAGTGGTGGGATGGGGGGATGGATGCTCTCTACACCGCCATCGCCCACGCCTCCGGTGGAGGACGCGACGGCCACGTCCGCACCGAGGACGACCGTCTCGACCTCGACACCCGCGCCCCGCAGGAGCTCGGCGGCTCCGGCGAGGGGACCAACCCCGAGCAGCTGTTCGCGGCCGGCTACTCCGCCTGCTTCCTCAGCGCCCTGCACGGAGCCGGTCGCCAGCTGAAGATCGACACGACCGACGCGGCCGTCTCGGCCAGCGTCTCGATCGGGAAGAACGACTCCGACGGCTTCGGCCTCTCGGTCGAGCTCGACGTCTACGTGCCGAAGGCGAGCTCCGAGGACGCGCAGAAGGTGGCCGATGCGGCGCACCAGCTCTGCCCGTACTCCAACGCCACCCGCGGCAACATCCCCGTGCAGATCAACCTGGTCGACTGACCGGGCCCTCTCGACGGCCCCTCCCGGACTCCGGGCAGGGGCCGTCGTCGTGTCCGGGGGCGGTCCGTTAGGGTCGGGGCATGACCGAGGAGCTGTCGCACGAGGAGCCGTCGCACGAGGAGTCCCTGGCGCGGGCCGAGCTCGTGCAGATCCGTCAGAGCATCGACAACATCGACGCGGCGCTGATCCACCTGCTCGCCGAGCGCTTCAAGTTCACGCAGAAGGTCGGCCGGCTGAAGGCCGCGCACGGGCTGCCCGCCGCGGACCTCGAGCGCGAGGCCCGCCAGATCGCGCGGCTGCGGGCGCTCGCCGAGGAGTCGCACCTCGACCCGGCGTTCGCCGAGAAGTTCCTCGGGTTCATCGTCGCCGAGGTCATCCACCACCACCAGCGCATCGCCGACGGCGCCGAGGACTGAGGCTCAGCCCTCGATCCGCAGCAGCCCCGCCGTGCGCTCGCGCAGCACGCCGAGCAGCAGCGGGTAGTCGGGGAAGAGCTGGTCGCGCCGCAGCGTCGGCACCCGCAGCCCGAGGGGGACCTCCGTGATGCGGCCGTTCGTCTCGGTGAGGGTCAGGCGGAGGCTATGGCTCCCCGTCGGGCTCGAGGCGACGACCGAGCGCAGAGCCTCGAGCGGGAAGATCAGCCCGTCGATCTGGATGGCCGACTCCGACACCACGATCGAGCCCGGCAGCCCGGGCCGCAGCGCCAGCCGCGCGGCGACCAGCCCGAGCGGGAGGGAGAGCGCCACGACGACCGCCCCCAGCGCGATCTGCGCGCGGTCGCCCGACGGGGATCCCGCGAGGGCGACGGCCAGGACGCCGGCGGCGAACGCCTCCGTGGCGACGACGACCAGGGCGACCGCCCGGCGCTGGAGCGGAGCGCGGTGCGGCCGGAAGCGGACGGCCGAGGCGGGCCCGGCCAGAGCGGGCGGCAGGGCGTCGCGGACGCGGGCGGCGGCGCCGAGGTCGGCGAGCAGGGCGGCGAGGTCCTCCGGGCGGAAATGCGCGCAGCGGACCTCGACTCCGTCGCCGCGGCACCAGGCGACGAAGCCGTCGCCGTCGGCGGACTCGAGGAAGCGGACCGACCGGCGGGGCCACTGCTCGCGGCGGCGACGGCCGCGCATCAGCACGACCTGCGTCTCGGTCGTCATCACGCGGGTGGGGGAGGCGACGAAGAGCGAGACCGCCGAGGCCAGTCCGATGACGACGGTGAGGGCGAGGAGGCCGAGCGCGAGTACCGACTCGTCGAGGACGCCGCGGCGGTCCGCGAGGACGGCGAACGGGATGAGCACGGCCGCGAGGCCGGCGCTGAGGAGCCGCAGGAGGAGGGCGCGGAGGCGCCGCAGGACCGACGGGCCGTACACCCGTCGCGTCCGGATCGCCATCGGTTCCGACTCCATCGCGTCAGGCTAGCCCCGGCCGGGGCCGGTCGCCCGGAGAGGCGCGGCGGTGGCGCGATCCTCGCGCCACCCGTCCCCGGTTCGGGGGAGGAGTGGCGCGAGGCGCGGCCTACGCCTCCGCGGTGCGGTGCAGGGCGCGGACCGAGACGACCCGGCGGCGGGCGATCGCGGCGACGGTGAGCAGCAGGCCGAACAGCAGCCAGATCACCAGGCCGACGACGGCGCCGGCCGTGCCGTCGGTGCCCTCGACCACTCCGGACAGCGCGTTCTGCGCCGCCGAGAGCGGCAGGAACCCGAGCACGTCGTCGAACAGCCCGGGGACCGTCGAGATGATGCCCGCGCCGAGCGCGATCACCGCCGCGACCATCGCGAGGAAGCGGCCGATCCCTCCGAGCAGGGCGACCAGCCCCTGGTTCACCGCGGCGAACGAGGCGCCGGTGAGCATCGCCAGGAGGGCGAAGCCGACCCAGCGGCCCGCCTCCAGGCCCGCGACCCCGCTCATCACGATCGCGACCGCGAGTCCCTGCACCACGCCGATCACGAGCGCCGGCACGTAGGAGGAGAGGGCGAGCGCCGCGGAGGAGCGGGTCGAGGAGAGTGCACGGTGCGAGAACGCCGCGAGCACCAGGAACGTCGCGAGGGCGCCCAGCCAGAGGGCGATCGTCGCGAAGAACGGGACGCTGGAGGCTCCGAACAGGTCGGTCGCGCTGCTCGCGTTCTCGACCGGGTCCGAGACGACGTCGGCGAGGTTCGTCGACTCCGACTCGGTGTAGGTCGGGAGTTGCGCGACGGCGGCGTCGAGGCCGGTCGCGAGCGTGCGGGTGCCGTCGGCGAGCTGCACGGCGCCGTCCGAGACCCCGCTCGCTCCGTCGGCGAGCTGGTCGGCTCCGTCGGCGGCGGAGGAGGCTCCCGTGGCGAGGTCGGCGGCACCGCCCGCGGCGGTGGTCGCGCCGGTCGCGAGGTCGCGGGCGCCGGCCGCGGCGGTGGTGGCGCCGGTCGCGAGCTGCGCGGACCCGGCCGCCGTGGTGTCGAGGCCGTCGGCGAGCTGTGACGCTCCGCCCGCGGCGTCGTCCGCGCCGTCGGCGAGCTGCGTCAGGCCGCCGGACAGCTGTCCGATGCCCCCCGAGAGAGTGCGCGCGCCGGTGGCGGACTGCCCGACCGCGTCGATCAGCGAGGGCTGCCCGTCGCCGCCGAGGCGGATGCCCGCGTCGATCCCGGCGACGGCTCCCGCGGTCGTCGTGGCGAGAGTGGTCGCGCCGGTGGGTCCGTCCGCCGAGGCGATGACGGCGCGCGCGGCGAGGCACTGCGTCGTCTCGCAGCCCTCGAGCGCGGCGCTGAGCGCCTCGAAGGTCCCCGCGGTGGCGGCGGCGGCGCCGGCGCTGAGGGCGGCGACCTGCTGGGTCCCGTCGCCGGTCCTCACCACTCCCTCCCTCAGCTGGTCGAGCCCGTCGGCCAGGTCGGAGGCGCCGCCCTGCAGCGCGGTCGCCTTGGTCGCCGAGTCGCGGGCGCCCGTCGCGAGCTGTCCCACTCCGCCGGAGAGGCCGCGCGCACCGGTGGCCAGCTGCGCGACTCCGCCGGAGAGGTCGGAGGCTCCGGTGCCCAGCTGCCCCACGCCGTCGGCGAGGGACGAGGCTCCGGTGCCGATCTGCCCGACGCCGTCCGAGAGCGAGGAGGCGCCGGAGGCGAGCTCGTCGATCCCGTCGGCGAGGCTGCTGGTGCCGTCGGCGAGGGTGGAGGCGCCGGTGCCGAGCTGGTCGGCGCCGTCGGCGAGCGTGCCCGCGCCCTCGGCCGCCTGGCCGATCTGCTCGTTGAGGGTGTTGAAGCCGACGTAGACGTTCTCGAGGTAGGCCGTGGTCAGCTGCGTGTTGAGCAGCGACGTGGCGGTGCTGGTCACGGTGGCCGAGATGGCGTCGTCGACGAGCTTGGCCTTCTCGCTGGTGGCGATGTCGATGGTCGCCTTCGTCGCCTCCGCGGCGTCGCCCGAGTACGAGGTGGCGGCGGCGGAGAAGGAGGAGGGGATCGTCACGACGGTCGCGTAGCTGCCGTCGGCGAGGCCCTTCGCGGCGTCGTCCTTGTCCGTGAGGACCCAGGTGAAGTTGCCCGTCGAGTCCGAGCCGGAGACGTTGGGCACCGGGGTCGTGCTCGCGGACGGCGTCGCGCTCGCCGAGGGGGTGGAGGAGGGGGCGTCCGAGCTCGCGGAGTCGGAGCCGCCGGTCACCAGGCCGGCCGCGAGCTGGCGCCCGAGCGGCACGGTCTGCCCGTTGATCTCGACCGGGGTGTCCTCGTTGACCACGGCGGCCGTGATCGTGTCGAGGCGCTCGGTCGGGTTCCACAGCGCCCACACCAGGAGGCCGCCGATGACGAGGGGGACCAGGACGATCCCGAGAAGGGTCAGCCAGGACACCTTCTTGACGCCGCGGGGGCGTTCGAGGGAGAGGAGAGCCATCTGTCAGAGGACCTTTGCGATCGCGCGGCGCTCGGCCGCGGGCGAGACCGCGAGCACGCCGCGGTCGGAGGGGAGGAGGTCGTCGAGCGCCTCGGCGTCGACGGAGGAGGCGACCACGGTGAACGCGTCGTCGGCGGCGCGGGCGGCGTCGAGCTCGGCCCGGATCGCGCCGCGCAGCTGCGGGTCGGTGACCGTGTCGAGGTCGTCGAGCACCAGGATCGGCGGAGCCGACTCCAGGGCCGACCGGACGTCGGCGACGGGGTCGGCGGCTCCGGCGAGGCGCACCAGCCCGACCCGGCCGCGCACGGCGGCGGAGCGGATCGGCACGACCAGGCTCGCGACCTTCAGGCGCCCGGAGTCGGGGGCGAGCCGACCGGCGATGCTCAGCAGCAGCGCGGTGCGGCCGGAGCGGTGCGGCCCGTGGACCACGAGGGAGGAGCCGGGAGCGACCCGCAGCGAGACGCCGCTGTAGACGGGACCGTCGGGTCCGTCGAGGCGGAGGTCCTCGGCCGCGATCACGTCGGTGGATCCGGGCTCCGGCCAGTCGGCCAGCGCGAGCTCCTTCGTGAGGCCCTCGCCCTCGACGTCGAAGGACGGCAGGACGCGGTCGAGCCAGCGCGGCATGTGCCAGGCGCGGTCGCCGAGCAGGTGCAGCACGGCGGGCACCAGCGTCATCCGCACGATGAACGCGTCGACGAAGACGCCCACGGCGAGCCCGAGCGCGATCGGCTTGATGTTGGTGTCCCCCTCCGGCACGAAGGCGGCGAAGACCGAGAACATGATGACCGCGGCGGCCGTCACCACCTTGGCCGAGCCGACGAAGCCCGACTCGACGGCGGCGCGCGCCGGCCTCCCGTGCACGTAGTCCTCGCGCATCCGCGAGACCAGGAACACCTCGTAGTCCATCGCGAGGCCGAAGAGCACGCCCATCAGGATGATCGGCATGAAGCTGATGATCGGGCCCGTCTTGTCGACGTGCAGAGCGTCCGAGAACCATCCCCACTCGAACACCGCCGCCACGGCGCCGAAGGACGCGCCGACCGACAGCAGGTAGCCCAGCGTCGCCTTGATCGGCACCCAGAGCGAGCGGAACACCATCGTCAGCAGCACCAGCGACAGGCCCACGACGAGCAGGCCGAACGGCAGGAGGGCCTTGGCGAGCGTGTCCGAGATGTCGATCCCGACCGCGGTCTGGCCGGTCACCGCGAGGTCGACGCCGTACTCCTGCTGGAAGTAGTCGTGCTTGTCGCGGATCTCGGCGACCAGCGCCTTGGTGGCCTCGGAGTCGGGGCCGCCCTCGGGGATGACCTGGATGATGCCGGTGTCGGCGGTCTCGTTGGGCGTCGCGAGCGGCACCGAGGCGACTCCGTCGAGCTTCTCGATCTCGCCCTTGAGGTCGTCCATCAGGCCGAGCGGATCGGTCGAGCCGATGATCGTGCCGGTGACGATGAGCGGGCCGTTGTAGCCGGCGCCGAAGTTCTCGGCGAGCAGGTCGTAGGTGGTGCGCGCGGGAGTGCCCTCGGCCTGGTAGCCGGCGTCCGGCAGGGCGAGGCGGAGGCTGAGCGCCGGGATGCTCGCGACGCCGAGCACGCCGATCACCGCGATGATCGTCACGATCGGGAAGCGCGTGACGACCCGGACCCAGCCGCGGAAGAACCCGCGCGGGACCTCGGCGTGCACGTGGCCGCCGGGGGAGGCGGTCGCCGCCTCCTCGTGCGCCTCGGTGTCGACGTGGGTGCCCGCGGCGGCGGCGGCCTTCGCGGCCTTCTTCTTCGCGCGGCGCTCCTTCGGGCGCAGCCGCGCGCCGGCGAAGCCGAGGAGGGCGGGGGTCAGGGTGAGCGCGATGACCACGGCGATCGCGACTCCGCCCGCCGCTGCGACGCCCATCGTGGTGAGGAACGGGATGCCCGCGACCGAGAGGCCGACGAGCGCGATGATCACGGTCAGGCCCGCGAAGACGACGGCGGAGCCCGCGGTCGCGGTCGCCCGCGCGGTCGACTCCTCCGGGTCCATGCCCTGCTTCAGCTGGTCCTGGTGGCGGCTGATGATGAAGAGGGCGTAGTCGATCCCGACCGCCAGGCCCAGCATCAGCGCCAGGAGCGGCGTGGTCGAGGAGATCGAGGCGAAGCGGGTGGCGATGAAGATGGCCGACATCGAGAGGGCGACGCCGAGCAGTGCGGTGACCAGCGGCATGCCGGCGGCCAGGAACGAGCCGAAGGTGAGCACGAGGACGACGAGGGCGACCACGAGGCCGATCGCCTCCGTGATGGTCACGCCGGGGAGGTTCTGGGCGAAGAGATCGCCGCCGAGCGAGACCACGGAGCCGGCGGGCAGCGCGTCCTGGAGGGTCGTCGCCTCGGCCTTCAGCGCGTCGCGGCTCTCGGGGCTCGTGGTGGTGGCGGAGCCGTCCATCTGCGCGGTGATGACGAGGGCGTTCCCAGCGTCGGAGATCGTGCCGGACACGCTGTCGGAGTAGGGGTCCGTGACGGCCGCGACCTCGTCGACGTCGCCGAGCGCGGCGACCGCGTCGCTGACGGGGCCCTTCACGTCGGCGTCCTGGACGCTGCCTCCGTCGGGCGCGACGACCACGTACCGCGCGGACGTGCCGCTGACCTGGGGGAAGGTGCGCTCGAGCTGGTCGAGGGCGGTCTGCGACTGCGTGCCCGGGATGGAGAACGTGTTGTCGGTGCCCTGGTTGAGCAGCAGCGCTCCTCCTCCGCCCGCCACCACGATCAGCAGCCACAGGACGGCGACGAGGCGGTGGGCGCGGTACACGCGACGACCGAGACGGTAGAGCAGCGACGACACGCGGTCTCCTGACGATGGGTGGGGAGGGTGGCGATACGTCTCTGTACCAGGGCGGAGCCGGGCTCCGATACACGAGCGTATCCGATACAGGACCGTATTCGATACGTGAATGTATCGGATAAGGTGAACGGCGTCGAAGGTGTTGACAGGGCGGGCAGGAGGCTGGTGATGACGGCGATCGACTCCACCCCTCCCGAGACCTCCCGCCGAGGCCGCACCCGCGAGCGCCTGCTCGACGCGGCCTACGACGTCTTCGCCGAGACCGGCGTGCACAGCGCGTCCGTCGAGCAGATCTGCGAGCGCGCCGGGTTCTCGCGCGGCGCCTTCTACTCCAACTTCTCCACCAAGGAGGAGCTGTTCTTCGCGCTCATGGAGCGGGAGAACGGCGCCCGGGTGACCGCCCTCGTCGAGCAGATGGACCGTACGATCCCGCGCGTCGTCTCGGCCGACGAGCCGCTGACGGCCGAGACGCTGGCCGTGGTCATCCTCGACTTCCTCCAGGGTCCTGCCACCGACAACCGCCGCTGGTGCGTGGTCGAGTCGGAGTTCGAGCTGCTCGCGCTGCGCGACCCGCGGATCGCTCCG
The DNA here is from genome assembly GCF_002932395.1 of Rathayibacter sp. AY1D9. Lineage (NCBI taxonomy): Bacteria > Bacillati > Actinomycetota > Actinomycetes > Micrococcales > Microbacteriaceae > Rathayibacter > Rathayibacter sp. AY1D9. The sequence goes on along the minus strand of NZ_PSVQ01000011.1, from coordinate 27,878 downwards.
CAGTACCGCGACTTCCGCGCCGGCTTCGACGCCTCGCTCGTGCAGATCGTGCACGGTGCGCTGCGCCAGGTGCGCCGCGACTTCTCCCTCGAGCCGACGACGGCCGTGCGCCTGCTGGTGGCGGGCTACGACGACGCGGTCAAGCAGTCGATCCTCGAGGACGAGTCGGAGCCCGAGTCGCTCGAGCGCCTGCGGGCGACGCTGACGGCGATCGTCCTCGCGATCTCGTCCGCCGACGCCTGAGCCGGGCCGGCTCTCGCGACGGCGGCCGCCGTACCCGACGGCCGGCTCCGCACAGGCAGGCCGAGCGGCCGCTGGAGAGTGTCTGGTCCGGTCCCCGCTCCTCCGCCCGCGCGACGAGGATGGACCCATGGAACTGCGTCAGCTCGAACACTTCCTCGCCGTCGCGAAGGAGCAGCACTTCACCCGCGCCGCGAGCGCACTGCAGATCTCGCAGTCGGGCCTCTCGGCGTCGATCCGCGCGCTCGAGAGCGAGCTGGGCAGCCCCCTCTTCACCCGCAGCACGCGCCGGGTCGAGCTGACGCCGGCCGGTCGGGCGATGCTCGCGGAGTCGGAGCGCTCGGTCGCCAGCGCGCTCGCCGCCCGCGACGCGGTTCTCGCCGTGCAGGGGGTGCTCCGCGGGAGCCTCGCGGTCGGCACGGAGGAGTGCCTCGGCGGCGTGCACCTGCCGCGCGAGCTCGCGAACTTCCGCGAGCAGCACCCGGGAGTCGCGCTCCGGCTGATCCACGAGGGGTCCGGCACGCTGCTCGACTCCGTCGCCGCCGGCCGCCTCGACCTGGCGCTGGTCGCCGACATCGGAGCCGTGCCGGGCGGCGTGCGGACGATGCCGCTGGCGAGCGAGGGCTTCGCGGTGCTCGTGCGCCCGGGTCACCCGCTCGCGAGCCGCGTCGGCTGCCGCATCCCGGACCTGGCGGGCGAGACGATCGTGGGACTGCAGGAGCACTGGGCGGCGAGTCACCTCGCGGCGCGGGCGTTCGCGGCGCACGGCCTCGCGTTCGAGGTCGAGCTCGAGGTGAACGACGTGCACACGCTGCTCGACCTGGTCGAGTACGGCATGGGGATCGCGGTCGTGCCGGCGCACTTCGCCGAGAAGCGCCCGGCCGGGCTGCGGGCGGTGGCGCTCGCCGATCCGCTCCTGGTGTGGCGGACGATGGTGGCGGTGCCGGAACGGCCGAGCGCCGCGGCCCGCGCGTTCGTCTCGGCCCTCCCGCAGCCGCTGCAGGACGCGGTCTGAGCCGGATCGTGCTCGCAACGGAGGAGGGACCAGCGCCGAGATCCCGCGATGCGCGTCGGACCGGTGCCTCGACCGGATCCCTCCTCTGTCATGAACGGGCTCAGTCGAGCGAGGCCAACTCCTCGGGCGTGAGATCCAGGTCGGCCGCCGTGGCGGAGTCGCGGATGCTCTCGGGGCGGGAGGCGCCCGGGATCGGCAGAACGACCGGGGCCTTCGCCAGCTCCCAGGCGAGGCAGACGACCTGCGGCGTCACGCCGCGGGCCTCGGCGACCGCCGCGAACGCGGAGTAGCGCGAGCCGAGCTCGCCCGCCGAGGAGATGCCGCCGAGCGGGCTCCACGGCAGGAACGCCAGTTTCAGCTCGGCGCAGAGCTCGAGCTCCGGCTCGCTGGAGCGGAACGACGGCGAGAACTGGTTCTGCACCGAGACCAGGCGCTCGCCGAGGATGCCGTGCGCCTCGCGGATCTGGTCCGGGTCGGCGTTCGAGATGCCCGCTCGGAGGACGACGCCCTCGTCGAGCAGCTCGGCCAGCGCTCCGATCGAGTCGGCGTAGGGGACCGCCGGGTCGGGCCGGTGGTACTGGTAGAGGCCGATCGCGTCGACGCCGAGGCGCTTCGCGGACGCGCAAGCCGCCTCCTTGAGGTACTCGGGGCGGCCGTCCTGGTCCCAGGGGCCGGGCTCGCGCCGCAGGTGGCCGCCCTTGGTGGCGACGAGCACGGCGGAGGTGTCGCCGCCGTAGCTGCGCAGCGCCTCCGCGATCAGCAGCTCGTTGTGGCCGAGGTCGTCCTGGGTGGCGAGGTGGTAGGCGTCGGCCGTGTCGATCAGGGTCACGCCGGCGTCGAGGGCGGCGTGGATCGTGGCGATCGAGCGCTCGCGGTCCGGGCGGCCCTCGATCGACATCGGCATGCCGCCGAGTCCGATCGCGCCGACCTTGAGGTCGCCGAGAGTGCGCTGCTTCATGAATGCTCCTTCGCAGTGGGGTGGGTGGTCACCAGGCGTAGTCCTCGGGGGCTGCCCGGTGGCCGGGGAAGATCTCGTCGAGGCGCGCGAGGGCCTCGGCGTCGAGGGTGATGTCGACGGCGGCGACGGCGCTCTCGAGCTGCTCGAGCGTCCGCGGCCCGGTGATCGGACCGGTGACGGCGGGCTGGTGGAGGAGCCACGCCAGCGCCAGCTCGCCGGGCGCCTCGCCGCGCTCGCGGGCGAACGCCTCCCACTGCTCGAGCGCGGGACGGTGCTCCTCGATCGCGGCGAGGGTGCGCTCGGAGGAGCGGCGCCCGCCCTCCGCGGTCTTCTCGAGCACGCCGCCCAGCAGTCCGCCCTGCAGCGGCGACCAGGGGATGACGCCGAGCCCGTAGTGCAGCGCGGCGGGCAGGACCTCGCGCTCGACGTCGCGGACGAGCAGGTTGTAGATCGACTGCTCGGAGGCGAGGCCGGTGAAGTGGCGGGCGCGCGCCGCCTCCTGCGCCTGGGCGATGTGCCAGCCGGCGAAGTTGCTGGAGCCGACGTAGAGGACCTTGCCCTGCTGGACGGCGACCTCCATCGCCTGCCAGATCTCGTCCCAGGGAGTCGTCCGGTCGACGTGGTGGAACTGGTAGAGGTCGATGTGGTCCGTCTGCAGGCGGCGGAGACTCTCGTCGAGCGCGCGGCGCAGGGTGAGCGCCGAGAGACGGCCGCCGTTGGGCCAGGAGTCGCGGCCGCGCTCGGCTCCGGGAGCGGCGAACTCGCCCATGTCGCCGAAGACCTTGGTCGCGAGGACGGTGCGCTCGCGGCGCTCGCCGCCCTGCGCGAACCAGCGGCCCACGATCTCCTCGGTGGCGCCGCGGCCGGCCTCGCCTCCGTACACGTTGGCCGTGTCGAAGAAGTTGACGCCGAGCTCGTGCGCGCGGTCCATGATCGCGAACGAGTCGGACTCCTCGGTCTGCATGCCGAAGTTCATGGTGCCGAGGACGGTGCGGGAGACGGACAGGCCGGTGCGGCCGAGGTGCGTGTACTGCATGGTCCCAGTCGACTCCGGTTCGGGCCGCGTGTCCAACAGGTGCTCGGCATGGGTGCGATCGACGGGGGAGGTCAATCGGGGGCGCGCCGTCCAGGGGCCACCCCGCGCCCCGCCTCGGGCCTGCGCGTCGGCCGGGTCCAGCGGCCTCGACCGGATCGCCCGCAGCCCGCTGGGCGCGGTGGCGCCCGGCCGCCCGGGTGCCGGGTTAGAGTCGCGGAATGGTCCGGACGACGCAGCGCCTCGTGATCGCCCTCTCCGCCGTGGTCCTGCTCGCCGGCTGCACGGCGGAGGCGACGAGCCCCGCCGCCCCACCCGCCGAGCCGACCGCCTCCACCGCACCGCCCGCCGCCGGAGCCGAGTCCACGCCGCGGCCGGTGCCGAGCGTCTCGACCACTCCCGCACCCGTCGAGGACGTCTCGGGCGAGTGCGTCGTCCAGGCGCTCGACGAGGGGACGCTCGACGGCGTCGACCTCGAGCGCGTGCGCGACCGCGGCACCCGCGTCGGCGCGACCGGGACGGCGAGCACCGCCTCCGACGGCGCCCCGGCCTCCTACCTGGTGGCAGCGGGCGACATCAGCGAGCGGATCGCGGACCGGTTCTGCATCAGCTCCGACTACCTCTCCGCGCTGAACTCGGTGCGCCGCGACGGCGTCGACATCGACAGCCTGTACGGCGGCGACACCCTCAACCTCCGCCCGACGACCGTCCTGAGCGTCGGCGACCAGAACGGCCGCGTCCTCGACAACGCCGAGCCCGACGACCTCCCCGCGCAGACCGGCTGACGCCGCTCCCGCCCGCGCCCGCCGCCACTCCTCCCGCCTCGCAGCAGCACGCGACCACCGCGGAAGGCGCGGATCCGACGGCACGTGCGCGGCGCTCAGCCCAGGACGCCGATCAGGACCGCCGACACGGCGACGGTCGCCGCGAGCCCGGTCGTCCGCGAGCGGCGGCGCGCCGGGTCCTCGAACCACGGCAGCCCGCCCCAGCGCAGCACGGCGCCGGCCGCCCCGGCCGCGGTGAGAGCCACCAGCACGGCCCAGGGGAGCAGCGTCAGCGCCGACCAGTCGACGAGTGCCCGCCCGAGCAGCAGCACGGCGACGGCCTCGACCCCGCGGGCGAGCGTCCGGACGCGGTCGCGGTCGAGGAGCCCGGCTGCCCGGCGCTGGGGGACGCTCCCCAGGGCGAAGCGGCCGACGGTGAACGCGACGACGAGCAGGACGAGGATCGAGGCGACCATCACGACTCCTCCCCGGCGCGCTCCAGCAGGCGCAGGCCGAGCTCGTCGACCGAGCTCGCCGTGTCCCCGTTGACGAACACGGCCACGCCGCGCTCCCGGTCCATCGCGAGCATCGTCGAGTAGCCGGAGGTCCCTCCGTTGTGCCAGGTGACGGATCCGCCGTCCTCCGACTCCGAGGTGAACCAGCCGAGGCCGATCCGCGCCCCGTCGGCATCGAACCGCGGATCCAGGACGCTCGCCGCGGGCACCCCCAGCGCGGGGTCGTCGGTGAGGAGGGCCTGCGCGTAGCGGGCCATGTCCGCCGCCGTGGAGCGGACGCCGCCCGCCGGCGCGTAGCCCGCCATCGTCCACGCGTCGACGGACCGCCCGCTCGCCGAGAAGCCGGTCGGCGCGTCGGCGGGGAGGGCGTCCGCGGTCTCCGGGACGGAGGTCGCGGTCATCCCGAGCGGAGCGAGGACGCGCTCGCGGAGGAGGTCGGCGTAGTCGCGGCCCTCGGCGCGGGCGAGCGTCTGGCCCAGCACCGCCGCACCGAGGTTCGAGTAGGCGTGCACGTGCTCGCCCTGGTCCGCCTCGGCGGCCTGCCGGAGGACGTCGTCGGCCGACCAGCCCGCGTAGGGGTCCGTGCCGCGCAGCTGGGCGAACAGCGTCGAGGCGAGGTCGCCGACACCGGTGGGGAGGCGCGGCAGGCCGGAGCGGTGGGTCGCCAGCTCCTCGAGCGTCCCGGTGAAGCCGCCGACGTCGGCGTGCTCCGCGGCGGGGTCCTCGAGCCCGACCGTCCCCTCGGAGGCGTTCCGGGCGAGGAGGAGCGCGGTCATCGTCTTCGTGACCGATCCGATCTCGACCTCGGTCCGCTCGTCGGCTCCGAGTCCGCCATAGCGCACGCCGTCGGGCGTGATCACGGCGGCGACGAGGTGGTTCCGCGCGCCGTCTCCGACGTCGGTCCGGAGCCACTCGGCGATCTCGGCGTCGCCGGTCGCCTCGGTCGAGAGGGTGGGAGCGGAGGGGCGGAGCAGCACTCCGCCGAGCAGGACGACGGCCGCGGCGGAGGCGGCGGCGAGGGCGAGGCGGCGGCGGGTCATCGGGGTCCTCCGGAGGCGAGCAGGATCACGAGCAGGGGGACGAGCCGCTCCGGCGGAACGCCGTAGCGGCCGCGGCCGCGCGCCTCCAGCCAGCCGGCGGCGACCAGCTGGTTGACGTGGTGGTAGATCTGCCCTGTGGTGCCCGCGCCCTCGCTCTCGGCGAGCTGCGCGACGGTCTCGACTCCGCCGGCCACCGCCTGCAGGAACCGCAGACGCACGGGGCTGCCCAGCGCGGCGAGCGCGGTCGGCCCGGGGCTCGCTCCCCAGTCGCGCTCGAAGAACGCGTCGGTGCTGAGGCCGTACTGCCACTCGACGGGGCCGGCCGGAGTGGCGACCGAGCCGGCGAAGACGACTCCGCCGGGAGAGGGCAGGCGCTCGCGGAGAGCGGTCAGGGCCCAGAGCGGATCGTCGGCGGCGGGCGCGGCGGGGGTGTCGGCGCGCTCGAGGCGGTCCAGCCGCGCTCGGAGCTCGTCGACCTCGCCGGCGAGGTCTCGGGAGGAGGTCATGCCTCCACTATTGCAAATATTCCGTAATCACGGAACTCCGGAGCTGACCGGTACCGCAGGAGTCGCGGTGGTCCAGCTCGACCACCGCGACTCCTGCGGACTCGGATCGCCCGGAGGCTCAGCCGAAGTGGCGCGGCAGCACGGCGCCGTTCACCGAGCGCAGCTCGTCGAGCGGCAGCGTGAAGAGGCCCTGCACCTCGACCGCGGGGGTCGCCGCGTCGGTCACGCCGATGCGCAGCACCGGGTAGCCCCGGCCCTCGCAGAGCCCGCGGAACTTCACGTCGTCCTCGCGCGGCACCGACACGAGCACGCGGCCGGTCGACTCCGAGAACAGCGCGGCCGTCGCGTCGACGCCGTCGCGCTCCATCAGCTCGTCGAGCCAGATGCGCGCCCCGACGCCGAAGCGCAGCGCCGACTCGGCCAGCGCCACCACGAGCCCGCCGTCGGCGAGGTCGTGAGCGGAGGCGATGAGCGACTCCTTCGCGCCCGCCGAGATCAGCTCGGCCAGCGCGCGCTCGGCGGCCAGGTCGAGCTGCGGGGGCAGCCCGCCGAGGTGGTCGTGGATGGTGCCGGCCCACGCGGAGCCGTCGAGCTCGTCGCGGGTGGTGCCGAGGAGGTAGAGGTTGTCGCCCTCGTCCTGCCAGCCGGAGGGGATGCGGCGCGCGACGTCGTCGATCACGCCGAGGACGCCGACGACCGGGGTCGGGAAGATCGGCACGTCGCCGGTCTGGTTGTAGAACGAGACGTTGCCGCCGGTGACGGGGATCTCGAGCTCGAGGCAGGCGTCGGCGAGCGCGCCCACGGCCTCGCGGAACTGCCACATCACCTCGGGGTTCTCGGGGCTGCCGAAGTTGAGGCAGTCCGAGACGGCGACCGGGGTCGCTCCGGTGACGGCGACGTTGCGGAACGCCTCGGCCAGCGCCAGGCGGGCGCCCTGTGCCGGGTCGAGCTGGCACCAGCGCCCGTTCGCGTCGGTCGCGACCGCGAAGCCGAGGCCCGACTCCTCGTCGACGCGGACCATGCCGCCGTCGTCGGGGTAGCTGAGCGCGGTGTTGCCGAGCACGTAGCGGTCGTACTGCGAGGTGATCCAGCTCTTGTCGGCGAGGTTCGCCGAGCCCAGGAGCGCCAGGGTCTCGGCGCGCAGCGCGTCGCCGCCGGTCGAGCGGGGCAGGCGGGAGGAGGAGTCGGCCTGCAGCGCGTCGAGCCAGGAGGGGTACTCGATCGGGCGCTCGTAGACCGGGCCGTCGACCGCGACGGTGCGCGGGTCGACGTTGACGATCTCCTCGCCGTGCCAGTTGATGATGAGGCGGCCGGAGTCGGTGACCTCGCCGAGCACGCTGGTCTCGACGTCCCACTTGCCGACGACCTCGAGGAACGCGTCGAGCTTCTCGGGCGTGACGACGGCCATCATCCGCTCCTGCGACTCCGACATGAGGATCTCCTCCGCCGTGAGCGAGGGGTCGCGCAGCAGCACCGAGTCGAGCTCGATGAACATGCCGCCGTCGCCGTTGGAGGCCAGCTCCGAGGTGGCGCACGAGATGCCCGCGGCGCCCAGGTCCTGGATGCCCTCGACGAGGTCCTTGCGGAACAGCTCGAGGCAGCACTCGATGAGCACCTTCTCGGCGAACGGGTCGCCGACCTGCACCGCGGGGCGCTTGGTCGGTCCGCCGTCGGCGAAGGTGTCGGAGGCGAGGATCGACGCGCCGCCGATGCCGTCGCCTCCGGTGCGCGCCCCGAACAGCACGACCTTGTTGCCGACACCGCGGGCGTTCGCGAGGTGCAGGTCCTCGTGGCGGAGGACGCCGACGGCCAGCGCGTTGACGAGCGGGTTGCCCTGGTAGACGGAGTCGAAGTAGGTCTCGCCGCCGATGTTCGGCAGGCCGAGGCAGTTGCCGTAGAAGGAGATGCCGGCCACGACGCCGTGCACCACGCGCGCGGTGTCGGGGTCGTCGATCGCCCCGAAGCGCAGCGCGTCCATGACCGCGACCGGCCGGGCGCCCATCGAGATGATGTCGCGGACGATGCCGCCGACCCCCGTCGCCGCACCCTGGAAGGGCTCGATGTAGCTCGGGTGGTTGTGGCTCTCGATCTTGAAGGTGACGGCCCAGCCCTCGCCGACGTCGACCACTCCGGCGTTCTCGCCCATGCCGACCATGAGGTTCTTCTTCATGGCGGGGGAGACCTTCTGCCCGAACTGGCGGAGGTACATCTTCGACGACTTGTAGGAGCAGTGCTCGCTCCACATCACCGAGTACATCGCGAGCTCGCCGCTCGTGGGGCGGCGGCCGAGGATCTCGCGGATGCTCGCGTACTCGTCGGGCTTGAGTCCGAGGGCCGCGTAGGGCTGCTCCCGCTCGGGCGTCGCCTCCGCGTTCGCAGTGGTGTCGGGAACGGCGGTGCGGCTGTCTGCCATGTGCTGGAGGCTCCAGGGGAGGGGGACGGGATGCGCGTCGATCCTACCCGCCGCGGTCGCCGGGGCCCGGGTCCTCCGGTGGAGCGGTGCGGGCACCGGCGCCTAGGATCGGGCGGGTGAAGCGGGCGGCTCTGATCGGGACCGTGCTGTGGGGGCTCTACCAGTGCTTCGGGAACCTCGGAGCGGCGAACATCTCGTCGGACGAGCCCGTGTACCTCGCCGCGGGGTGGGACTACCTGCACGGCGACGTGAGCGCGAACCTCGAGCATCCGCCGACGGCGAAGTACCTGATCGGGCTCGCGCAGGTGCTGCTCGGCGAGGGGCTGCTCGCGGGCAGGATCGCCGCCGGCGCGGCCGCGTTCCTCACCGGGGTGGTGCTCTGGCTCTGGTTCCGGCGCGAGCTCGGCCCGACGCTCGCGCTCGTCCCGGCCGGCCTGTTCCTCCTCCTCCCGCGCACCGCAGTGGGAGCCGGCACCCGGATCGACCGCCTCGCGCTCCTGGAGCCGTTCATGGTGCTCTTCGCCGTCGCGGCGATGGCGGCGGCGTGGACCTGGTCGCGCGCCTCGCCGGGCAGGCGGAGCGGCTGGCTGATCGCACTGGCCGGTGCGCTGCTGGCGCTGTCGGTCACCTCGAAGCTGACCACCGCGGTCCTCGCGCCCGTGCTCCTGCTGCCGCTGCTCTGGTCGGGGAGCAGGGCCCGGGCTCTGCGGGGCGGCCTCGCCCTCTCCGTCGCGTTCGTCGTCACCGGGGTGCTCGCCTACCTGCCGGTGCACCCGGTCGAGGCGATCCGGTACCTGCTCGAGTTCCAGTCCGAGCACAACGCCGACGGCCACCTGATCGAGGTCGCCGGGACCGCGTACGTCTTCCCTCCGTGGTGGGCGAACCTCTGGTTCATGGTCGTCGGCATCGGGCCGGCGGCGCTCGCCGTGCTGCTCCTCGGGACCCTGCTGGCCCTGCTCGCTCCGAGGCGCCGCGCGCTGGTGCTCTACCTGGGCGCCGCGACGCTGCTCCTCCTCGTGTTCCACCTGGCGATCAGCTCGGTCGCGCTGCCGCACTACTACGCGGCGTGGGCGTGGCTCCTCTGCGCGCTGGCGGGCATCGGCATCGCGGAGGCACTGCGCGGCGGGATCGTGCTGCCCGCACCCCTCGCCCGCGGCGCCGGCGCGGTGCTGCTGGCCGCCTCCCTCGTGATCGCGATCGCCACCTCGGCGGGGATCGCCCAGGAGCGGCCGACCGGGATCGCGCGGGTGGCCGACGTGCTGCGCGAGCGCGGCCTCGACGGCGGCCTGGTCCTCGCGCAGGGCATGTCCTCGGGCGTCTACGTGCCCTACATCGGCGACCGAGTGACGACCGATCCGTCGTCCGCCGGGATCGTCGCCATCGCGATCGAGCGGTCGGCGCGCTTCCCCGTCGATCCGCGCGTGTCCGCCTACCTCGAGTCGGCGCGGCCCGAGACGGTGCGGCTCGACGACCTCACCCTCGTGCTGGTCGACGGACCGCTGCCGTGACCGCTCACTTCGAGCGGCAGGCCCCCGGATCGACGGCGTCCGTCAGCGAGGCGGCCCGCTCGACCACGGGAGTGAGGACCGAGAGCGGGATGGCGTAGCCGACGTTGTCGACGGAGGCGGCCTTGCCGAAGACGACGCCCGACACGGTGCCCTCGAGAGAGAGCAGCGGGCCGCCCGAGTTGCCCTGGTTGACGACGGCGGCGAGGGTCAGCACCTCCCGTGAGGTCGGTGCTCCGTCGACCATCAGCGAGACCGTGGCGTCGGAGGAGATCTCGGCCGAGCCGAGGGTCAGCGGGCCGCCGAAGGGGTAGCCCGCGACCACCGCGTCGTCCCCGGCGGCGACGGCGTCGTCGAGCGGGAGCGGGGAGGCGTCGAGCCCGTCGACGGCGATCACGGCGAGGTCGGCGGCCGGGTCCAGGTAGACGACTCGGCCGGTGCGCGGGGCCTCGCCCGGCGCCTCGACGACCGGCTGCGAGACTCCGCCGACCACGTGCGCGTTGGTGATCACGCGGTCGTCCGAGACGACGAAGCCGCTGCCCGTCACTCCGACGTCGCAGGCCCAGGCCGTGCCGGAGACGCGCACGACCGAGCGGGTGGCCGCGGCGACCTCCGGGTCGTCGGTCGAGACATCCGGGATCGCGGGCGCCTGGGTGGGAGCGTCGAGCGCCTCGACGACCCACGACGTGCCCTCGTCGACCACGGTCGACTGCAGCTGGGCGAGGAAGGCGCGGACGGGGGAGGGGGTGAGGTCGTCGATCGTGCGGATGACCGTCGAGCCGGCGACCGAGGTCGTGACGAGGGGGACGCCGAGGAGGGAGACGGCCGAGGTGACGGCGATCCAGACCAGGCCGGAGATCGCGACGCCGGCGACGCCGCCCGCGAGCCGGTCGAGCAGGCCGAGCTTCACGCGGTCGGCTCCACGGCCGATGACCGCGCCGAGCGTCGCTCCGATCGCGTAGCCGACGCCCAGCAGCAGCACGGCGGTGCCGATCACGGCGAGCAGGCGCCACTCGCTGCCGGCCGCCCACGACGAGACGGCGGGCACGGCGAACGAGGCGCCGATCGCGCCCGCGACGATCCCGGCGAGACCGCCGAGGGTCCGGAGCAGACCGCGCCGCAGACCGTCGACGAGCGCGCCGATGAGGCTCAGCACGACGATGACGTCGACGATCACGGATGCACCCACGCGGAACTCCTGCCGGTGTCGGGGACGGGTCCTCCAGCATGACCGACGCGGGATGCGCGGACGCCCGGAGGCGGCTGGCAGTCCGCGGCGGCCGCGGATGCGCGGGGGCGGCGGCGGCGGCGCGGGAGCCGGACACCGCCGGCCGCGCGCTGCCGCCGAGAGGGCGGTGCCGCCGGGAGGGCGGTGCCTCCTAGAAGAACGAGATGCAGTACGGCGTCGCGATCGGCGCGAACAGGCGGTCCATCCGCCCCGCCTCGCCCGTGACGCGCGCCAGCCCGGCCTTCGCCAGGATCGACGGCCGCACCGAGCCCAGCAGCAGCGAGCCCAGGTCGGCCACGTCCAGCGCGAGCTCGGCCTCGTCCCCGGTGCGCTCCACAGTGGCGGAGCCGCCCGAGGCGGTGAGGCGGTAGCGGCCGTCGGCGAGCCCGAGCCCGTCGGCCACCTCGACGACGACCGAGCCGTCAGCGGTCCACGGCCGGGCCGAGAACGCGGCGGCGACGTCGAGGATCCGCAGCCAGATCAGGTCGCCCACGTGGCTCACCTGCACCACGCGCGCGTCGCGGAGCGCCCAGGTCAGCGGATCGTCCACCGGCGCCATGTCCCAGGTCACCGCGGAGGCGAGGTCGACCGCGCCGAGGTAGCCCCAGAGCGCGAGGTAGGCGTCGGCGCCGGGGGCGACGAGGTCGACGATCTCGAGGGTCTTGTCGTCCTCGGGCCCGACCGCGCGGTAGGTCACGAAGCCGTCGAGCGTCCCCTCCTCGTCGAGGTGGACGGCCGAGCGGACGTCGAGGCCGGGCGTGGTCTCGCCGGACGCGGTGCCGACGGAGTTCGCCTCGTAGCGCGACTGGCGGGTCAGCGAGCCGGGGGTCGACGCCTGGAACGCGGCGAACACCGCGGGGATGCGCGGCTGCAGCCAGCTCGTCGCGACCACCTCGACGCGGCCGGCGGGCTCGGTCTGCAGGCCGAAGCGCGGCCCGGTGTCGACGCGGATCGAGCGGGTGAAGGCCGAGCGGCCGAAGCCGAACCGGCGGTAGATGGAGGCCTCGCTCGCCGTGAGCGCGGCGACCGGGGTGCCGGCCTCCTTCGCCAGGCGCAGGTCCTCGGTGATCATCGCGCGCAGGATGCCGCGGCGCCGGTGCGTGGGCCGCACGGTCACCTGCGAGACGAGGTGCGCCGGCAGCTCGCGTCCCCCGCCGACCTGCAGGGCCCCGGGGAACGCCGCGTAGGTGCCGACCGGCACGCCCGCGCCGTCGAGTCCCTCGGGGGCGGAGGAGTCGACGACCGCGGTGAGCACGCGCTGGTCGGCGACCATGTGCTCGGCCCAGTCGCGCAGCTTCTCCGGCGTGAACTCCTTCTCGTGGAAGCCCGCGTTGATCGCGGTGGCCCACGCGGCGGTGGCGGCATCGGGACCGCCCTCGTCGTTCAGGGCGGCGGGGAAGCGGCGGAGGTCGAGACCGGTGAGAGGCATCCGTCCAGCCTATTCACCCGGGGTGCGCGGGGGCTGAACCGGTGCGCGAACGGTCACCGCGACGGGCGCGCCCGTAACGCGGACCGCCGTCAGAGCACGGTCCACCGCTTCTCGAGCGCCGCGTCCACCGCCTCCGCGAGCTCGTCCAGCCGCCGGGAGTCGAGGCGCCCCTGGTCCGCGGCCGCGCGGATCCGCCCGCTCATCGCTGCGATCGCCGAGCGTCGCCGCGGCAGGGTCGCGGTGAACGCGCAGTCGCGCAGCAGCACCAGCAGCTCGCCCGCCCGGCCCTGCGCCTCCGCGAGGACCTCGAGCCGCCGCTCGAACGGCGATTCCGGGACCGTCACGCGCAGGAACCCGTCCGGATCCTGGAACGCCGCCGGCGGATCCGGGACCCGCGCGAGCAGCGCCAGTGCGGCGCCCAGTTCGTCCAGATCGCCCTCGTGCGCCAGCTCCCGCAGCCGCGAGTCCACGTCGTCGGCCGGCCCCGCCCCGAGCTCCACCGTCCGCAGCACGAGCGCGTCGAGCCGGCGCTCCTCCTCCTCGCCCGGGACCGACGGAGTCGCCGACCACCACGAGAGCACCGGAGCCGCGGCCACCGCGTGCTCGCCGATCCGCCGCTCCAGCGCGATCAGCAGGTCCTCCCGCGCGGCGAGCGCCACCAGCGCGTCCACGTCGACGTGGAGCAGGGTGCCCGAGGCGGGCGGCGCCACCAGCCGGCGTCCGGAGGGCGGGACGGTCTCCGCCCGCGTCCTCGCCCCGGGTCCGCGCTCGCTCGCCCGCAGGATCTCCTCCTCGAGGGTCCGCCGGGGTCGTCGTCGTCCGCTTCCGCGTGCCATGCCGTCACGCTACCGTCGGCCGCATGACCCGGTTCCTCGCCCTCCTCCGCGGAGTGAACGTGAACGGCCGCACCGTCCGCAGCGCCGAGCTCGCCGAGACGGTCGCCGGGATCGGCGTGGACCGGGTGCGGACGGTCCTCGCGAGCGGCAACGCGGCCTTCGACTCCGATCGCCCGGCCGCCGAGCTGAAGCCCGCGCTCGAGGCGGCGCTCGCCGAGCGGTTCGGCTACGACGCCTGGATCGTGCTCGTGACGCAGGAGGCGCTCGCCGCGGTGCTCGCCGCCTACCCGTTCCCGCGGATCGACGAGGAGGCGCATCCGTACGTCGTCTTCGGCTCGGACGAGGAGGCGCTCGACGCCGCGCAGGGCGCGATCGGCGAGCCGGATCCGGCGGTCGAGCTCGTCGCCCGGGGTGCCGGCGTCCTCTACTGGCGCTGCCCGCGCGGCTCCTCGACGGACACGCCGGTCGCACGGATCCTCGCCCGATCCGCCTACCGCTCCACCACGACGACCCGGAACCTGCGCACCGTCGAGAGGCTCGCGACGGCGTGACGTCCGCGGCCGTGGCAGGGCCGCCTCCGGGCTCCGCGAGCGGCACCTCGGGGCGCCTCCGACCTCGGGAGGCGAGGAATCGGGGCTGAGAGCACGCACATTCTTTGGTTAGGCTGTCCTTAGTGCCGGTCCACTCGGACCCTGCGCCGCCTCCCGCACAGCCTCTCGAAAGGGACCCATGCCCCGCGCCACCACGCCCCTCGCCCTGCTCGCCGCCACCGCGCTGACGATCGGCCTCGCCGGCTGCAGCGGCTCGGCCGCCGGAGACGACGCCGCCGCCGACAGCGGCTTCACGCCGATCACGATCGAGCACGCTCTCGGCACCACCACCATCGAGTCGGCGCCCGAGCGCGTGGCGACCGTCAACTGGGCCAACCACGAGGTCCCGCTCGCGCTGGGCGTGGTCCCCGTGGGCATGGCCGCCGCCAACTTCGGCGACGACGACGGCGACGGGCTCCTCCCCTGGGTGAGCGAGAAGCTCGACGAGCTCGGCGCCGAGACCCCCGTCCTCTTCGACGAGACCGACGGCATCGACTTCGAGGCCGTCTCGGACACCGACCCGGACGTCATCCTCGCCGCCTACTCCGGCCTCACGCAGGAGGACTACGACACCCTGAGCGAGATCGCCCCGGTCGTCGCCTACCCCGAGACCGCCTGGGGCACCTCCTGGCGCGACATGATCACGCTGAACAGCGAGGCGATGGACAGGGCCGACGAGGGCGCCGCCCTGATCACCGAGCTCGAGGGCGAGATCGAGGAGAAGGTCGCCGCGCACCCGCAGCTGGCCGGCACCTCGGCGATGTTCCTCACCCACGTCGACCCGACCGACCTCAGCCAGGTCAGCTTCTACACCTCGCACGACACCCGCCCCGCGTTCTTCGAGGACCTCGGCATGGCCACTCCGGGCAGCATCGCCACCGCCTCCGCCGCGACCGACAAGTTCTCGCTCACGCAGAGCGCCGAGCAGGCCGACGCCTTCAGCGACGTCGACGTGATCGTCACCTACGGCGACGACGAGCTCGTGAGCACCCTCAAGGCCGACCCGCTGCTCTCGCAGATCCCCGCGGTCGCCGACGACGCCATCGTGCGCCTGCCCTCCACCCCGCTCGGCACCGCCGCCAACCCGACGCCGCTCTCGATCTCGTGGGTCCTCGACGACTACCTGGACCTGCTCGACGAGGCCGCCGCCAAGGCCGCGCAGAGCACTCCGGCCGCCTGAGCCGGGATCCGACCCGCGTGACCCTCGCCGCTCCTCCCGCCGCCTCGGGCGTCGCCGCCGTGCGCCGCCCGAGGCGGCTGCGCGCCCTCTGGCTGCTCGCGGCCGTGGCCGTGCTGCTCGCCGCCGCCGTGGTCTCGGTGCTGGTGGGGTCCCGGGAGGTGGCGTGGAGCGACGTGGTCGCCGCGTTCGGCGGGTCCACGGACGGGTTCGCGCAGGCCGCGGTCGCCAAGCGCATCCCGCGCACCGTGCTCGCCGCGATCGCGGGCGCGGCCCTCGGCGTCGCCGGCGTGCTGATGCAGGGGGTGACCCGCAATCCGCTGGCCGACCCCGGCATCCTCGGGGTGAACACCGGAGCCTCGCTCGCGGTCGTGACGGGCATCGTCTTCTTCGGGCTGACGAGCTCCGCCGCCTACGTCTGGGTCGCGATCGGCGGGGCCGCGGTCGCCGCGGTCTTCGTCTACACGGTCGGTTCGCTCGGGCGCGGCGGCGCGACTCCGCTCAAGCTCGCCCTGGCCGGCGCCGCCACCTCGGCCGCGCTCGTCTCGGTGATCAGCGCGATCGTCCTGCCGCGCGCCGACATCGCGGGCGGCATCCGCTCCTGGCAGATCGGCGGAGTGGGCGGCGCGACGTCCGCGAGCATCGCGCAGGTGCTCCCCTTCCTCCTGGCCGGCCTCGTCCTCTGCGTTCTCTCGGCCAAGAGCCTCAACACCCTCGCGCTCGGCGACGAGCTCGCCGCGGGCCTGGGGGAGCGGGTCGCCCTCGCGCGCGGCGGGGCCGCCCTGGGCGCGGTCGTGCTCTGCGGAGCGACGACCGCGGTCACCGGGCCGATCGGCTTCGTCGGCCTGGTCGTCCCGCACGCCTGCCGCCTCCTCGTCGGCGTCGACCACCGCTGGCTGCTGCCGTTCTCGGCGGTGACCGGCGCCGTGCTCCTGATCGCCGCCGACATCGTCGGCCGCGTCGTCGCGCGCCCGAGCGAGATCGATGTGGGCATCGTCACCGCGCTGGTCGGCGCCCCGGTGTTCATCGCGATCGTCCGCCGCCAGAAGGTGCGCGAGCTGTGACCGCGCTGGTCGAGGCGCCCTCCGCCACCGCCCGCGCCGTCGCGGCCGGCCGCCGCCGCCGCGGGGCCCGCCGCCGGATCGTCGTCGCCGTGCTCGCTGTCCTGATCGCGGCCGTCCTCGCCGTCTCCCTGCTGGTCGGCCAGACCGTCTACTCGCCCGACGAGGTGCTCCGCGTGATCCTCGGCGAGCAGGTCCCCGGGGCGAGCTTCACCGTCGGGCGCCTCCGCCTCCCGCGCGCCGTCCTCGCCCTGCTGGTGGGCCTGTGCTTCGGGCTCGGCGGAGTGAGCTTCCAGACCATGCTCCGTAACCCGCTCGCCAGCCCCGACATCATCGGGATCAGCGCCGGGGCGAGCGCCGCCGCGGCCTTCGCGATCGTGACGCTCTCGCTCGGGGCCGCGCAGGTCTCGGCCCTCGCGATCGTCGCGGGACTCGTGGTCGCCCTGCTCGTCTACGCCCTGTCCTACCGCAGCGGAGTCGCCGGTACCCGGCTGATCCTGATCGGCATCGGGGTCGCCGCCATGCTCGACTCCCTCACCGCCTACGTGCTCTCGCAGGCCGCCGCGTGGGACCTGCAGGAGGCGTCCCGCTGGCTCACCGGGAGCCTCAACGGCGCGAGCTGGAGCGAGGTCGTGCCGGTCCTCGCCGCGGTCGTCGTCCTCACCCCCGTCCTGCTCTCGCGCTCGCGCGATCTCTCCGCCACGCAGCT
Organism: Rathayibacter sp. AY1D9; assembly: GCF_002932395.1. Lineage (NCBI taxonomy): Bacteria > Bacillati > Actinomycetota > Actinomycetes > Micrococcales > Microbacteriaceae > Rathayibacter > Rathayibacter sp. AY1D9. Next base: position 10,859 of record NZ_PSVQ01000011.1, on the reverse strand, counting down.
CGGCGACGACACCGCCTCCGCGCTCGGCATCCGCGTGAACGCCAACCGCCTCGTCGTGATCGTCGCGGCGGTCGGGCTGATCGCCTTCGCGACCGCCGCCGCCGGCCCGATCGCGTTCGTGGCCTTCCTCTCCGGCCCGATCGCCGCCCGCCTGATCGGGCCCGGCGCGTCGCTCCTCATCCCCTCGGCCCTCGTCGGCGCGCTGCTCGTGCTCGTCGCCGACTTCGTCGGGCAGTTCGGGCTGGGCCTGCGCTACCCGGTCGGAGTGGTCACCGGCGTCCTCGGGGCGCCGTACCTCGTCTACCTCATCGTCCGCAGCAACAGAGCGGGAGGCTCACTGTGACCACCGCGCACACACTGACGGCCGAGGGGGTCACCCTCGGCTACGGCGACCGGACGGTCGTCGACGGCCTCGACCTCGTCGTCCCGCCCGGCCGCATCACCGCGATCGTCGGAGCGAACGCCTGCGGCAAGTCGACGCTCCTGCGCTCGATGTCGCGCCTGCTCGCGCCCCGCTCCGGCGCCGTGCTGCTCGACGGCAGGGCCGTGCACCGGACGCCGGCGAAGCAGCTCGCCCGCACGCTCGGCCTCCTCCCGCAGTCGCCGATCGCCCCGGAGGGCATCACCGTCGCGGATCTCGTCGGCCGAGGCCGCCATCCGCACCAGGGGATGCTGAGCCGCTGGAGCGCGCACGACGACGAGGCCGTCGCGACCGCGCTCGACGCGACCGACACCGCCGCCCTGGCCGACCGCTCCGTCGACGAGCTCAGCGGCGGGCAGCGCCAGCGCGTCTGGATCGCGATGGCACTCGCGCAGGAGACCGACGTGCTGCTGCTGGACGAGCCGACCACGTTCCTCGACGTCAGCCACCAGATCGAGGTGCTCGACCTGCTCGTCGACCTCAACCGCACCCGCGGGACGACGGTGGTGATGGTGCTGCACGACCTCAACTTGGCCGCCCGCTACGCCGACCACCTCGTGGCCATCGCGCACGGCGCGGTGCACGCCTCCGGCACCCCGGCCGCGGTGCTCACCGAGGAGACGGTGCTCGCCGTGTTCGGCCTCGACAGCCGCATCATCACCGACCCGACCTCGGGCACTCCGCTGATGCTCCCCCTCGGGCGGCACCGCCTCGCCCCCGAGCGGATCGACGCCCCCGGCGGCGCGCAGATGACGGACGTGTAAACGGTTCCACACGGCGGCCGGGGGGCGTATACGATACCTGCAGTCCGCGGCGGACGACCGTCATCGGCGGAACCGCCGAACGCCTGCCCCCGATCAGAGGTCCTCCCCGCCGTGACTGCATCCCCGACGCGCCCCGACGCCTCCGCCCTCCGCGGCGTCCGCGCGCTCCTGTTCGACCTCGACGGCGTGCTCACGCCGACCGCCGACGTCCACATGCAGGCCTGGTCGCGGCTGTTCACGGAGTACCTCTCCTCGCGCGGGATCGCCGAGGGCTACACCGACGCCGACTACTTCCGGTACATCGACGGACGCCCGCGGTACGACGGCGTCCGGGCGCTCCTCGCCTCGCGCGGCATCACCCTCCCCGAGGGCGCGCCCGAGGACGACCCGTCGCTCGAGACCGTCTGCGGGCTCGGCAACCGCAAGAACGACGCCTTCAACCGCACCCTCGCCGAGACCGGCGTCGCTCCCTACCCGGGCTCGCTCCGCTTCGTCGACGCCGCGATCGCCGCGGGCGTGCAGGTCGCCGTCGTCACCTCCTCCCGCAACGGCGTGCCGGTGCTCGAGGCGGCCGGCCTCCGCGACCGCTTCGAGGTCGTCGTGGACGGGCTCCTCGCCGCCGAGCGCTCGATCGCCGGCAAGCCCGCGCCCGACACCTACCTCTACGCGGCCGAGCTCCTCGGCCTCCCGGCCGCCGAGTGCGCCGTCCTCGAGGACGCGCACTCCGGAGTCGCGGCAGGCCGCGCGGGCGGCTTCGGCCTCGTCGTCGGCGTCGACCGCGGAGTCGGGGCCGACACCCTGCTCGAGCACGGCGCCGACCTGGTCGTGGACGACCTGGCCGAGCTGCTCCCCTTCCTCCCCACCGCTCCCGCCCCCGAGGACGCCGCATGAACCCCATCACCTCCGACCCGCTCGACCGGAACCGCTTCCCGATCGACGAGTGGGCCCTCGTCGAGACCGAGTTCGCCTCCGAGCTGCAGGGCCGCACCGAGACGCTCTTCGCCACCGGCAACGGCTACCTCGGCCTCCGCGGCAACGTGGAGGAGGGGCGCGACGGCTACGCCTACGGCACCTTCATCAACGGGTTCCACGAGACCTGGCCCATCCGCCACGCGGAGGAGGCGTTCGGCTTCGCCCGCGTCGGCCAGACCATCGTCAACGTGCCGGACGCCAAGATCATCCGCCTCTACGTCGACGACGAGCCCTTCGTGCTGAGCGAGGCCGACGTCCTCGCCTACTCGCGCCGCCTCGACTTCGCGAACGGCGTGCTCACCCGCGAGCTGGAGTGGCGCACCCCCTCCGGCAAGCGCGTCCTGATCCGCTCGCGCCGCCTGGTCTCGTTCACCGACCGGCACCTCGCGATCCTCGACTACGAGGTCGAGATGCTCGACCACGACGCGTCCGTGCTGATCTCGAGCCAGATCCTAAACCGCCAGGACGGCGTCGACGAGTACCACGCCCCCTCCGGCAGCGAGGGGGCCGGCTTCGACCCGCGCAAGGCGGAGTCGTTCGAGGACCGCGTGCTCCAGCCGCGCCTCAAGCGCGTCAGCGGCACCCGCTACCTCCTCGGCTACCGGACCACCAACTCCCAGATGACCGTCGCCTGCGGCGCCGAGCACCAGCTCGAGACCGAGAACGAGTGGGACCAGACCTCCCAGATCGACGACGACCTCGCCAAGCACGTCTACCGCGTGAAGGCCAAGGCCGGCCGGCCGGTCCGCCTGGTCAAGACGCTGACCTACCACACTTCCCGCGGCGTGCCCGTGCGCGAGCTCGCCGACCGCTGCGACCGCACGCTCGACCGCGCCCGCGAGACGCCGGTCGAGGAGCAGTTCGTCAAGCAGCGCGAGTGGCTCGACGACTTCTGGACCCGCTCCGACGTGCAGCTGGACGGCCAGCCCGCGATCCAGCAGGCCACCCGCTGGAACCTCTTCCAGCTCGCCCAGTCCACCGCCCGCACCGACGGCGGCGGAGTCGCGGCCAAGGGCGTCTCGGGCTCCGGCTACGGCGGCCACTACTTCTGGGACACCGAGGTCTACGTCCTCCCGTTCCTCAGCTACACGGCGCCCCTCGTCGCCCGGAACGCCCTGCGCTTCCGGCAGAACATGCTCGAGGCCGCCCGGGCGCGCGCCTCCGAGCTCAACCAGCGCGGCGCGCTCTTCCCCTGGCGCACCATCAACGGTCAGGAGTCGTCGGCGTACTACGCCGCCGGCACCGCTCAGTACCACATCGACGCCGACATCTCCTACGCGCTCATGCAGTACGTGGGTGCCACGGGCGACGACGACTTCCTCGCCCGCGGAGCGATCGACATCCTCGTCGAGACCGCGCGGATGTGGGCCGATCTGGGCTTCTGGCGCAGCAACGGCGACGATCACTTCCACATCCACGGAGTGACGGGGCCGGACGAGTACACGACCGTCGTCAACGACAACCTGTACACGAACGTCATGGCCCGGGCGAACCTCCGCTCGGCCGCACGCGCCGTCGAGCTGCTGAAGGCCGTCGAGCCCGCCGCGTACGAGCGGATGGCCGACCGCCTCGCTCTCGACGAGGGCGAGGTGCTCGAGTGGGCGCGCGCCGCCGAGAAGATGCACATCCCCTTCGACGCGCGGGCGGGCATCCACCCGCAGGACGCGGCCTTCCTCGAGAAGGAGCTGTGGGACCTCGAGAACACCCCCGCGAGCAAGCGCCCGCTGCTGCTGCACTTCCACCCGCTGGTGATCTACCGCTTCCAGGTGCTCAAGCAGGCCGACGTCGTGCTCGCGCTGCTGCTGCAGGGCAACGAGTTCACCGCCGAGCAGAAGCGCGCCGACTTCGAGTACTACGACGCGCTGACCACCGGTGACTCGACCCTCTCGGCCGTCGTGCAGTCGATCATCGCCGCCGAGGTCGGCTACAGCGACCTGGCCCGCCACTACTTCCTGTCGGCGCTGTTCGTCGACCTCGCCGACCTGCACCGCAACACCGCGGACGGCATCCACGTCGCCTCGACGGGCGGCGTCTGGAGCGCCCTCGTCTACGGCTTCGGCGGGATGCGCGACCACGGTGGGCGGATCACGCTCGACCCGCGCCTGCCCGACGACTGGGACCGCCTCGCCTTCCGCATCACCCTCCACGGCACGCGCGTGCGCGTCGAGGTGACGCAGACCGAGGTCCTGCTGACGGTCGAGACCGGCGACTCCGCCGCGATCACCGTCCGCGACGAGCGCGTGCACGTCGCTGCCGGCAGCCCCGTGCGCGTCCCGCTCACGCACCAGGGCCGCCGCCTGCACGGCGCGCCGACCACGTCCGACATCGAGGGCACCCGCCGCTCCGACGGCACCGTGATCACCGCCTCGATCCCCACCATCTCGATGACCCCCGAGCCCGAGGTCCTGACCGGGCCCTGAGCGGCTCCGTGAACATCGCCCATCACGCACGAGACCCCCGGCCGGAACCGGGGGTCTCGTGCGTCGCGGGCGGGCGGAGCCGCCCGGACCGGATGCGTCAGGCGGAGGCGAGCAGCGACTTCAGCGCCGACGTGAAGAACGTCAGCCCGTCCACACCCGAGCGCATCGCGGCGGCCGTGTCGGGCCCGAAGCCCTCCTCGACGGCGTGCTCCGGGTGCGGCATGAGCCCCACCACATTGCCGCGGCGGTTGCTGATGCCGGCGATGTCGTTCATGGAGCCGTTCGGGTTGTGGCCGAGGTAGCGGACGACGACGCGTCCCTCCGCCTCGAGCTCGACCAGCGTGTCGGCCGAGGCGATGTAGCCGCCCTCGCCGTTCTTCAGCGGGATCGTGATCTCCTGGCCGGGCTCGAAGCCGTTCGTCCAGGCGGTCTCGGTGCTCGCGACCATCAGGCGCTGGTCGCGGCAGACGAAGGATCCGATGTCGTTCGCGATCAGGCCGCCGGGCAGCAGGTGCGCCTCGGTGAGCATCTGGAAGCCGTTGCAGATGCCGAGGACCGGGGTCCCGGCGTTCGCCGCGTCGACGACCTCGCGCATGATCGGGGAGTGGGAGGCGATGGCGCCGCAGCGCAGGTAGTCGCCGTAGGAGAAGCCGCCGGGCAGGACGATCGCGTCGACGCCGTCGAGGTCGTGGTCGCCGTGCCACAGCGCGACCGGCTCCGCACCCGCGAACCGGACGGCGCGCTGGGCGTCGCGGTCGTCGAGCGAGCCGGGGAAGGTGATGACGCCGATCCTCATCGGGCGGCCTCTGCCGGGTAGTGGATCCCGACGACGTCCTCGATCACCGAGTTCGAGAGCATCTCGTCGGCGATGCGCTGCACCGAGGCGCGCACCTCGTCGGTCACCTCGTCGACGGTGATCTCGAAGCGCTTGCCCACCCGCACGCCGTGGAGGGCGGAGTGGCCCAGCCGCGCGAGCGCGCCGGCGACGGCCTTCCCCTGCGGGTCGAGCAGCTCGGCCTTGGGCATGACTTCAACGACGATCGTGGGCACCGTGTTCTCCGGAGTCTCGGGGGAGTGCGGTCTTCCGCGCGACCATCGTACCCGCGGGGGTCCCCGCGGTCGGTGGCGCTCAGGAGGTCGTGACGCGGATCGCGTTCGCCCAGGGGTCCTCGAAGGCGAGGGTGCGGCCGTCGTCGCGGGTGGCGACTCCGGAGCGGGCCAGCCGCTCGCCGAGCGCGCCGAGGTCGTCGGCGCCGGGCACCACGATCTCGACCTGTCCGAGGCCGAGGGCCTGCTGCCGGCGTCCGGCGCCCGCCGAGTTCCAGGTGTTCATCGCCATGTGGTGGTGGTAGCCGCCCGCCGAGACGAAGAGCGCCTGCCCGCCGTACGCGATCGTCGTCTCGAAGCCGAGCCGGTCGACGTAGAACTCCTTCGCGGTGGCGACGTCGCCCACGCTCAGGTGCACGTGGCCGACGGAGGCGCCGCCGAGGCGCGGCTGCGCGATCGACTCCTCGGTGAGGTGCTCCTGCAGGAACGCGTTCGGGTCGAGGAAGAGCGTGCTCATCTCGATCCGCCCGTGCGTCCACGACCACTGCGTGCGGTCGCGGTCCCAGTAGAGCTCGACGCCGTTGTGCTCGGGGTCGTCGAAGTAGAAGGCCTTGCTGACCAGGTGGTCGGAGCTGCCGGTGAACGAGCCGGGGTGCCGGGTCGCGACGCTGTACACGGCCGCGGCGAGCGCCGCCTCCGATTCGAAGAGGATCGCCGTGTGGAAGAGGCCGGCGCTGCGCGGCGAGGCGTGCACCAGCTCGGGCGCGTGCTGGAGGATCACGGCCGGCACTCCGCCGCGGCCGAGCACCGCGACCGGTCCGTCGTGCGAGAGCAGCTCGAGCGTCACGGCGTCGCGGTAGTAGGCGATCATCCCGTCGAGGTCGGCGACGCGGAGGGTCACCGCGCCCATCGCGGTGTCGGGAGCGAGCAGGTCGGGGGAGGAGGTGGTCACGGCGGAGACGCTACCCGCTTTTGGTTGAAGCTACAACCATTCAGAGGGGCGAGCGCTCATAGGAACCGCATAAGCATCGTCCAGGCGGCGCCGGGAGGCCGGGCGTGGAATGGGAACCGGTCGCCGTCAGGGGCGGCCCCGGCACGAGGACGACACCATGAACGAGCGACACGAATCCGACGAGCGAGAGCTCACCGACCAGCCCGCCACCACCGAGGCGACGGGCGCCGACGAGGTGCGCGCGCTGCGCGCGGACGACCGTCGTCGTCGTCGTCGGGCGCTGATCGCCGGCGGCCTCGGCCTCGCCGTGCTGATCGGAGTGACAGCAGGCGGAGTCGCCACCGCCGGCCGCACCGAGGCGGCTTCCTCCGCCTCGGCCGGCGCCGCCACGATCGCCTACCCCGGCGGCTCGCGGGGATCCTTCGGCGGCGGGTACGTGATCGTCCCCTCCTGGGGCGGATCGACGCAGGGCGGCTCCTCCCCGTACGGCTCGACGCAGGGCGGCTCCTCCGCCGCCGAGCCGGCCACCGGCGCGACCGACGCCGTGGCCGCGAGCACCGCGCAGACCGCCGGCGTCGTCACGATCGCCTCCGAGCTCACCTACCAGGGCGCCCGCTCGGCCGGCACCGGCATGATCCTCACCTCCGACGGCGTGATCCTCACCAACAACCACGTCGTCGAGGGCGCCACCGCGATCTCGGTCACGGTGGAGTCGACGGGCCGCAGCTACACCGCCCGCGTCGTCGGCACCGACGCGACGAACGACGTCGCCGTCCTGCAGCTGGAGGACGCCTCCGGCCTCACCCCCGCCTCGCTCGACACGGACGGGGTCGCTGTGGGCGACACCGTGACCGCCGTCGGCAACGCGGGAGGGACGGGCGACCTGGTCGCCGCCACCGGCACGGTCACGGGTCTCGATCAGCAGATCACCACCCGCTCCGAGTCGGGGATCTCCGCCGAGACGCTGACCGGGCTGATCCAGACGGACGCCGACATCGTCTCCGGCGACTCCGGCGGCCCGCTCGTCGACTCCGCCGGCCGCGTCGTGGGGATGGACACCGCCGCCTCCAGCGGGACGGCCGACATCACCGGCTTCGCGATCCCGATCTCGAAGGCCCTGGACATCGTGGCCACCATCGAGGCGGGCGCCGACACGGCCACTGTCGAGATCGGCTACCCGGCCTTCCTCGGCGTCTCCCTCTCCTCCGACACCGCGTCGCCGACCTCGCGCGCGCTCGCGACCACCGCGTCCGGCGCCGTGATCGGCGGAGTCGTCGAGGGCGGGCCGGCCGCGCAGGCGGGCCTCGAGGCGGGGGACGTCGTCACCGCGGTCGACGGGGTCGCCGTCGCCTCGGCCGATCAGCTGTCCGCCTCGCTCGCGCAGCGCGAGCCCGGGGAGTCGGTGACGATCTCGTGGACCGACACCGCGGGCGCCGCCCGCTCCGCCCAGGTCGTGCTGGTCGAGGGTCCGGTCGCCTGATCGGAGCCTCCGCGGGGCCGCCGGAGCGTTCCCGGCCGTTCACCCGGACGAGCGCGCCACGCCGCCCGTTGTTTTGATCCGCTCAAGACAACTCGGGTAGTGTCCTCGGCATGACGACAGTGGACGAGCGGCTCCGAGCCTCCGGGCTCAAGGTCACCGCCACCCGGCGCGCGGTGCTCCTCGCTCTCGAGGAGCACCCGCACTCCGGGGTCGACGCGGTCCTGGCCCGAGTGCGCGAGGGCCTCCCCGAGGCCTCGGCCCAGGCCGTCTACGGAGTGCTCTCGGCGTTCACCGACGCCGGGATCGTCCGCCGCATCGAGCCGGAGGGCCACCCCCGCCGGTTCGAGCTGCGGGTCGGCGACAACCACCACCACGTGGTGTGCCGGCGCTGCGGGGCCGTGGCCGACGTCGACTGCGTCGTCGGGGAGGCGCCGTGCCTGCATCCGCAGACCGCGAGCGGCTTCGCCGTGGACACCGCCGACGTCACGTTCTGGGGCACCTGCCCCGACTGCCTGGCCCTCGCCCACTGACCGACATCCGCTACACCGCAGCGGCGGGCCCCGTGCCCCTCGCCGACAGGAGGAACATGACCGAGGAACGATTCACCACCACGAACTCCGGAGCACCGGTCGCGAGCGACGACCACTCGCTGAGCGTCGGAGCCGACGGACCCCTCGCGCTCCACGACCACTACCTCGTCGAGAAGCTGGCCCAGTTCAACCGCGAGCGCATCCCGGAGCGGGTCGTCCACGCCAAGGGCGGCGGAGCCTTCGGACGCTTCACCACCACCGCCGACGTCAGCGCCTACACGCGTGCCGCGCTCTTCCAGCCCGGAGTCGAGACCGAGATGCTCGCGCGGTTCTCCACGGTCGCCGGCGAGCAGGGCTCGCCCGACACCTGGCGCGACCCCCGCGGCTTCGCGCTGAAGTTCTACACGAGCGAGGGCAACTACGACCTCGTCGGCAACAACACCCCCGTCTTCTTCATCCGCGACGGCATCAAGTTCCCCGACTTCATCCGCTCGCAGAAGCGCCTGCCCGGCAGCCACCTGCGCGACCACGACATGCAGTGGGACTTCTGGACCCTCTCGCCCGAGTCGGCCCACCAGGTCACGTGGCTCATGGGCGACCGCGGCCTCCCCTCCTCGTGGCGGCACATGGACGGCTTCGGCTCGCACACCTACCAGTGGATCAACGCCGCCGGCGAGCGCTTCTGGGTCAAGTACCACTTCAAGACCGACCAGGGCGTCGAGATCCTGAGCCAGGAGCAGGCCGACCAGATCGCCGGTGAGGACGCGGACTTCCACATCCGCGACCTGTCCTCCGCGATCGACCGCGGCGACTTCCCCTCGTGGACGCTGTCCGTGCAGGTCATGCCGTACGAGGACGCGAAGAGCTACCGGTTCAACCCGTTCGACCTCACCAAGGTCTGGCCCCACGCCGACTACCCGCTGATCGAGGTCGGCACCATGACGCTCGACCGGAACCCCGAGAACTACTTCGCGCAGATCGAGCAGGCGGCGTTCGCCCCCTCGAACTTCGTGCCCGGGATCGCGGCCAGCCCCGACAAGATGCTCCTCGCGCGCATCTTCAGCTACGCCGACGCGCACCGCTACCGCGTGGGGACCAACCACGCGCAGCTGCCGGTGAACGCGCCGAAGTCGCCGGTGCACTCGTACTCGAAGGACGGCCCCATGCGGTTCGACTTCCAGAAGTCCGAGGTGCCCGTCTACGCGCCGAACACGATGGGCGGCGCCCACGCCGATCCCGCCCGGGCGGCGGAGTCGGCCGGCTGGGAGACCGACGGCGAGCTGACGCGCGCCGCGGCGACCCTCCACCCGGAGGACGACGACTTCGGTCAGGCGGGGACGCTCTACCGCGAGGTCCTCGACGACGACGCGCGCGCCCGCCTGGTCGCGAACATCGCCGGCCACGTGTCGAAGGTCACCCGTCCGGAGCTGCGGCAGCGCGTGCTCCAGTACTGGGCGAACGTCGACTCGTCGCTCTCGCAGCGCGTCGCCGAGGCGCTCGAGCCCTCGGCTCCCGGTGCGGACGTCTCCCCCGAGGCGGTCGGCATCGGGGCGTAGTCCCGGCATCCACTCGAGGAGCGCGCGGTACCGGAGCGATCCGGGCCGCGCGCTCCTCGTCGTTTCCGGGGAGGGTCCTTCCACTCGGTGGAGTCGGATCCCGCGCGCGGGTGCCCGCCTCGGTCCGGTGCAGCCGGCTCGGACCCCGGATCCGCCCGCGGAACCGGGCGCCGACGGGGAGGACCCCCGATCCCGACACGCCCGGGATGCGCGATTTCGGCCCGTCGTTTGACAGCACCGCGATCGCTGCGTAACTTATTCCGAGTCGCCACAAAGGCCGCAGGGAAACGGAAAGAGCAGCAGCTCCTACGTCCCGGCCTCAATCGGGACCATCCACTCGGCAAGACAGCTTTTCGGAGCAGGTCTGCCGCACGGATGTAAAGCCTTCGCAGGATCCCTCGGATCCAGCAACTTCGCCGCCCGGCGCAGGACTCAGGTCCTGAACCGAGCAACGTCGGAGCGCCTACGAGCGTGACGACATCGCGAAGAAGCCGGATTTGACACGGCCTGCGGATGTGCTAAGTTAGACAAGTTGCCACGGCGACAGGGAGAAAGAAACTTCTCCTAGTCTACCGAGAAGACGCGTATGACGCAAGCAACAAATTCTTCGATCACTTCCGTTGTGAAGCACCGTTCTGGTGTGGAGGCGGGATGTGTCCGATTCTTGAGAACTCAACAGCGTGCACTATGTTCAATGCCAATTTTATACCCCGGCCT